>JAAZLF010000023.1 GCA_012799425.1 Actinomycetales bacterium
AGTCCCTGGTAGCTGCCGATCTCGACCTTGCGGCGGATATCGGCGGCGACCTCACGGCGCAGGTCACCCTCGACCATGTAGTTCGCCTCGAGATGATCGCGGAGCTTGACGAAGTCCTCGTCGCTCACCTCGCGCACTCGCAGATCGCCGGAGACCCCGGTCGCGGCCAGGGTCTCGAGGGCGCGGGTGCGACCCACGCCGAAGATGTACGTCAGGGCGACTTCGATGCGCTTCTCGCGCGGAAGGTCCACTCCCACCAGACGTGCCATGTGCAGATTCTCCTACTGTCTCGGAGGCCTGAGCCGATCCCTCGCCCGGGTCTGTTCCCGGGGCGCCGCAGCCTCCGCGCTGCGGGTGGCCGGCTCGCGCCGGTGGGATCGTCTCTTCTCTTGTGGTGCCCGCAGGGCGGGCGGTGCCCCGAGGGGCGGTGCCGCCCGAGGGCGGCGGTCACGGCAGGGCCGGGACGGGCGGAATGCTCCGCTCAGCCCTGGCGCTGCTTGTGACGGGGGTTCGAGCAGATCACCATGACTCGGGCGTGGCGACGAATCACCTTGCAGTTGTCACAGATCGGCTTGACGCTCGGCTTGACCTTCATAGCTTTCCTTCTCCCGGGACGATCACTTGTAGCGGTACACGATGCGGCCACGCTCGAGGTCGTAGGGGCTCAGCTCGACGACCACACGGTCCTCGGGAAGGATGCGGATGTAGTGCTGGCGCATCTTCCCGGAGATGTGCGCGAGCACAATGTGCCCGTTGTCGAGCTCGACACGGAAACGCGCGTTCGCGAGCGCCTCCGCGACTCGGCCCTCGACTTCGATCACGCCGTCCTTCTTCGCCATGCCTCCCCAATCTCTCGCCACCGGCACGCCGGGTCCGAGTTCCGCGTTCCTGAATGCTCAGGCTGTGCTCACCGACCGTCGGGCGACGGTACGGTGGTCGAAGAGGGTGCGGCCTGCGCGAGTCGTCGGCCTCGCTGATCGACGCGGCAGAGCCGGCCGATCAATCGACGCGACGGGACTGCACGACCTGCGATGAGGACGACGCGCACGGAGCACACCCGATGGATCAGCCTACACGCGCACTCCGGATGAGGCGAGGGCTATCGCGATGACCCCGGTCACGTCACACCGGTCGGAGGTCCGGCCGCCTGCAGGCAGTTCAGAGCGCCAGCGGATCGGGCGCGGCCGTGAGGCCCCGCTTCGCGAGCTCGGCGGCCCCGCCGTCGCCCTCCGTGAGCACCAGCAGCCCCTGCGAGGTGACCGCCACGGAATGCTCGACGTGCGCGGCGCGACCGCCGCCGGTCGCGCGCACCGTCCAGTCGTCGCTCTCGAGCTCCCACTCGCCTGAACCCTGGATCAGCATCGGCTCGATGGCCAGGCACATACCGGGGCGCACCTTCGGGCCGCGGGAACGGGTGCGGTAGTTCATGACGTCGGGCGCCTGGTGCATCGCGGTGCCGATGCCGTGCCCGCCGAAGCCCTCGAGGTGCGAGAGGGTCTCCCCCGCCGCCTCGGCGACGTGGTCCTCGATGGCGGCGCCGACCCGTCCCACCCGGTCCGCGGTGGCGAGCGCGGCGATGCCGGCCCAGAGCGCCTCGCCGGTGATGCGCACGAGGTCCTCGTCGGCGCTCGAGCGCGCCGCACCCACGATATGGGTGCGCGCGGCGTCGGAGTGCCAGCCCTCCACGATCAGACCTCCGTCGATGGAGACGATGTCGCCCTCCCCGAGCGGCCGGTCGTCGGGGATCCCGTGCACCACCACATCGTTGACGCTGATGCACAGCGTCGCCGGATACCCCTGGTAGCCGAGGAAGTTCGGGATGGCGCCCTCGTCGCGGATCATGTCGTGCGCGAGGGTGTCCAGCTCGTTCGTGGTGATGCCGGGCCGGATGTGCTCGGCGAGCATGTCGTGGACGCGGTGCAGCAGCTTGCCGCTGCGCCGCATCACGGCGATCTGCTCAGGGGTCTTGAGCTCCACCCTCTCCGGCAGGAGGCTCATCGGTCGGTCAGGGCCTCGCGCAGCGAGGTGGTGACCTCGTCGATCGACGCCATGCCGTCGACCCGGCGCACCAGGTCCCGCTTCTCGTAGACGTCGATCAGCGGGGCGGTCTGCTCGGCGTAGACCTCGAGGCGGCGACGGATCGTCTCCTCGGTGTCGTCGCTGCGACCCTGCTCCCGGCCGCGCTCGACGAGACGGCCCACGACCTCCTCGGTCTCGACCACGAGCAGCAGCACGGCATCGAGGGAGGTGTCGAGCTCGGCGAGGATCCCGTCGAGCGCTTCGACCTGGTCGAGGGTGCGCGGGTAGCCGTCCAGCAGGAAGCCGTCCTTCGCATCGTCCTCTGCCAGGCGCGAGCGGACCATGTCGTTGGTGACGGAGTCCGGCACGTACTCACCGGAGTCCATGTATGACTTCGCGAGGACGCCCAGCTCGGTCTCGCCCGAGACGTTGGCGCGGAAGATGTCGCCGGTGGAGATCGCCGGGATGGACAGCTCCTCGGCCAGGCGCACGGCCTGCGTGCCCTTGCCCGCTCCGGGCGGGCCGACGATCAGCAGTCGGCGGGCGGAGGCGTCGGAGGTGGAGGTGGTCACCGGAGAATCCCTTCATAGTGGTGCTGCTGGAGCTTCGCATCGATCTGCTTCACGGTGTCGAGCCCGACGCCGATGATGATCAGCAGGGACACGCCGCCGAGCGGGAAGTCCTGCGACGTCCCGAGGTAGACGAGTGCGACGAGCGGGATCAGGCAGATCACCGCGAGGTAGACCGCGCCGGCGGACTGGACCCGGTTGATCACGTAGCGCAGGTAGCGCTCCGTGGGCCTGCCCGCGCGGACGTTGGGGATGAAGCCACCGTACTTCTTCATGTTGTCGGCGATCTCCTCGGCGTTGAAGGTGATCGACGTGTAGAAGAAGGCGAAGAAGACGATCAGCGCGACGTAGACGACCGCGTAGATCCAGGAGAACGAGAAGCCGAGCACCAGGTTGGCATTGACCCACTGGACCCAGCCCGCCTCGGGATCACCGAAGGACGCGGCCATCTGCGGCAGCGCAAGGATGGAGGAGGCGAAGATGACCGGGATGACGCCCGACTGGTTGACCTTCACCGGGATGTAGGTCGACGTGCCTCCGTACATGCGCCGGCCCACCATGCGCTTGGCGTACTGCACCGGGATGCGCCGCTGGGACTGCTCGACGAACACCATGCCCACCATCACGACCAGCGCGACGAGGATGACCAGTGCGAACGTGAGCCAGCCCTGCATCTCGAAGACCTGGGAGAAGGAGCCTGGGAACGAGGCGGCGATCGAGGTGAAGATCATCAGCGACATGCCGTTGCCGATACCGCGCTCGGTGATCATCTCGCCCATGAACATGATCAGCACGGTGCCCACGGTCATGGTCAGGACCATGGTCAGCAGGGTCGGGATCGACTCGTCGGGGACCAGCGGGAGGTTGCACCCGACGAAGAAGTTGCCCGAGCGCACCAGCGTGATGATGGTGGTCGACTGGAGCACGCCGAGGCCGATGGTGAGGTATCGGGTGTACTGGGTGAGCTTCGCCGTGCCGGATGCGCCCTCCTTGTGGAGCGCCTCGAACCGCGGGATCACCACGCGCAGAAGCTGCACGATGATGGACGCGGTGATGTAGGGCATCACGCCCAGAGCGAAGATGGAAAGCTGCAGCAGGGCCCCGCCGGAGAACATGTTGATCATGCCCATCACGTTCGAGCCGGCACCCGAGGCCGCCTGATCGGCACAGACCATCACGTTCGTCGCGTCGAATCCCGGAGTGGGGATGTAGACGCCGAGGCGATAGACCGCGATCAGGCCGAGCGTGAAGAAGATCTTCGCCCTCAGCTCGGGGGTGCGCAGCGCGCGCACGAACGAGTTCACCTGTTTCCCTCCTGGAGGTCCGGGGACGAGACACAGCGTGTCATGGTCCGTCCCGGTGCCGCGGGATCTGCGCGGCCATCGGACCGGCCCCGGTATGACGACAGGGCACCGCAGCACAGATTATTCTGCGCCGCGATGCCCCGTCAAAAGAGACTCACGCGGTGGTGACGGACCCGCCAGCCGCCGCGATCTTCTGCTCCGCCGAGGCGGAGAACTTCTGGGCGGTGATGTCGAGCTTGACGCTCAGCTCACCGGCGCCCAGCACCTTGACGGGCTGGTTCTTGCGCACAGCGCCCTTGGCCACGAGATCCTCGACCGTGACGGTGCCGCCCTCGGGGAACAGCTCCTGCAGGGTCGACAGGTTCACGGGCTGGAACTCGACGCGGAACGGGTTGGTGAAGCCGCGAAGCTTCGGCAGCCGCATGTGCAGCGGCATCTGCCCGCCCTCGAAGCCGAACGGCACCGTGTTGCGGGCCTTGGTGCCCTTGGTGCCGCGACCGGCCGTCTTGCCCTTGGAAGCCTCACCACGGCCGACGCG
>JAAZLF010000235.1 GCA_012799425.1 Actinomycetales bacterium
ACCTCCCGCTGGACGTGCAGCTGGCCGAGATCGAATTCGACATCGACATGTACGAGCCGCTTCCCGTCGACCGCCCGGCAGCCACCCGTGCCCAGGCCGAGAAGATCCTCGATCTGCTGGTCAGCGCGGAGCGCCCCCTGCTGATCGCGGGCGGCGGCGTCATCAACGCCGATGCCTCCGAGCAGCTCGTCGAGCTCGCCGAGCTGCTCGACATCCCGGTCTCTCCGACCCTGATGGGCTGGGGCGCGATCGCCGACGACCACCGGCTGCAGGCCGGGATGGTCGGGATCCAGACCCACACCCGGTACGGCAACGAGACGTTCCTGCGCTCCGATGTGGTCGTGGGCATCGGCAACCGCTGGGCGAACCGGCACACCGGCGCCCTGGACACCTACCGCGAGGGCCGCAGGTTCGTGCACATCGACATCGAGGCCACCCAGATCGGTCGCATCTTCACCCCGGATCTGGGAATCGTCTCCGACGCCGGCGCGGCGCTCGAGCAGCTCCTCGCCGCCGCCCGCGAGCGTCGGATCGCGGGCGCGCTGCCGGACTGGTCGCAGTGGTCCGCCGAGTGCACCGCCCGCAAGGGGACCGGGCACCGCAAGACCAACTTCGACAGCATCCCGATCAAGCCGCAGCGCGTCTACCAGGAGATGAACTCGGCCTTCGGCAGGGACACCGTCTACGTCTCCACGATCGGCCTCTCCCAGATCGCCGGAGCGCAGATGCTCCACGTCTACGGTCCGCGCCGGTGGATCAACGCCGGCCAGGCCGGTCCGCTGGGATGGACCGGGCCTGCCGCCCTGGGCGTGGTCCGCGCGAACCCGGACGCCCCCGTGGTCGCCCTGTCGGGCGATTACGACTTCCAGTTCATGATCGAGGAGCTGGCCGTCGGCGCGCAGTTCCAGCTGCCCTACATCCACGTGGTCGTCAACAACTCCTACCTGGGCCTGATCCGTCAGTCCCAGCGCGGATTCGACATGGATTACCACGTCGACCTGTCGTTCGAGAACATCAACTCCCCGGAGATGAACGGCTACGGCGTGGACCACGTCAAGGTCGCCGAGGGGCTGGGCTGCAAGGCCGTGCGCATCGAGGACCCGGCCGATCTGGCCACCGGCTTCGCCGACGCCCGCCGGCTGGCCCAGGAGCACCGTGTCCCCGTGGTGGTCGAGGTGATCCTCGAGCGGGTCACCAACATCTCGATGGGCACCCAGCTCGACGCGGTGAACGAGTTCGAGGAGCTCGCCGCCTCCGCCGAGGACGCCCCGACCGCGCTGACGCCGCTGGCGCCCGCACCGCAGGCGGAGGAAGCGGCACCCGCCGAGGCGATCCCCGCGAACGCCTGAGCCATCGGCCCCGGAAGAGAGACGAGGACACCGTGCGCATCGTGGTGGCACCGGACAAGTTCAAGGGGTCGCTGCCTGCCAGCGAGGTGGCCTCGGCTCTCAGCCGCGGACTGCGCTCGTCCGGGGATCTCGAGGACCTCGAGGTCGTCGAGATCCCCGT
>JAAZLF010000236.1 GCA_012799425.1 Actinomycetales bacterium
GAGACATCCCGACCATCACCGGGGCGATCCCCACCATCACCGGCTCGATCCCTGTGCTAGAGGATCCCGCGGATGAGGAGTTCGCCCAGCGGCCCACCGAGGAGGAGCTGCGCCGCACCCGCGGCAAGGTGACCGCCATGGTGATCGTCGTGCTGACCACGCTCAGCGCGATCGGGCCGCTCGCGACCGACATGTACATCCCGGCGTTCCCGGAGGTCGCCTCCGAGCTCGGGACCACCGCGTCGCGGATGCAGCTGACGCTCACCGCCTTCTTCCTCGGCACCGCCAGCGGGCAGGTCGTCGCCGGTCCGCTCTCGGACCGCATCGGCCGCCGCGGCCCGCTGCTGCTCGGCATCATCCTGTGCCTGCTCGCCTCCGTGGGCTGCGCCTATGCCCCGAGCGCCGAGGTGCTGCTGGGGCTGCGGGTGCTGCAGGGCATCGGCGGCGGCTTCGGGATGGTGCTGGGCCGGGCCGTGCTGATCGACATGACCGATGGCCCCGAGCTGTTCCGCATCATGAACATCATGCAGGGTGTGGGCGGCGTGGCCCCGATCGTCGCCCCGCTGCTGGGCGGGCTCATCCTGGTGTTCGGCCAGTGGCGCGAGATCTTCCTGGCCATCGCGGTGATGTCGCTGGTCTCGCTGGTGGGAGTGCTGTTCCTGATCCCGGAGTCGTTGCCTGTCTCGCGCCGCCATTCGGGCGGATTCCGCACCTTCCTGCGCAACGTGCGCACGCTGCTGCGCCGACGCATCTTCGTCGCCTACATGCTGGTCAACGCCTTCTCAGCCTTCGCCCTGATGGCGTACGTCTCCGCCTCGTCCTTCGTGGTCCAGGAGATGCTCGGCTTCACCTCGACCGAGTACTCGGTGAGCTTCGCGATCAACTCGGTGGGCATGATGACGCTGTCGCTGCTGTCCGCCCGGCTCACGCGCACGATCCACCCCCGCAAGCTCATCCGTGTGGGGCTGATCGTCGTCTCGCTCGCGAGCTTCGCGCTGCTGATCGGCAGCCTGTTCCTGGACACCCCGGCCTGGATCGTGCTGCCGGCTTTCTTCTTCACCGTCGCGCCGCAGGGCATGATCTTCGGCAACGGCGGAGCTCTCGCCTCCGATCAGGCGCGTGAGTTCGCAGGCACCGGTTCGGCGATGCTGGGACTGGGCTTCTCTTTCTCCGCTTCGCTCGCAGCACCGCTCGTCGGTGTCGCCGGCACCCATTCCGCACTGCCGATGGCGATCGCGATGGTGATCGGCTCGATGCTCTCGGTGACCTTCTTCGTGCTCGCGGGCCGGGGGAGCGGCGCCGTCAACCCGCACACCGGTACGGCCTGAGGCTGCGACGGGGCTCGCGGGCCCGATGATTCCCCCTATGCGCTCGAAGCGAGCTGTACGGCGCTGCGACCTGCACAGATGAGGCGTTTACGCAGGTCAAGGAGCTTTTCTGGAGTTTCGGCAGGGGATCGGCATGTCGGGGTTGTCCCCGGATGTCGAGTGCTCGGCGTCGTGCGGCGTCCCAGGATGTGGTGCGGGTGCGCCGGGCCGGATGCGAGCACGGACTGACAGCGATCATGCGGAGGCTGCGACGGCGCGACGTGTCACGGATCGGCGTGCCGAGATGATCGCGACGACGGTCGAGACGATGGCCGAGTCGATGACTGAGGCGCACGCGGCGACTGAGACGCACGCGGCGCGATGCTGTGTGATGGCGAGAGGCTGGCGCTCGAGCCGCGCTGCACGAGGTCTCGCAGTGCTGCCAGTGCTGCGCGGATCCGGCGGTGCCGCGAGAGAGACCCTGTGGCCGTGGCGGCTCACGGCTCGCGGCTTTGGACGCTGTGGGGCGTCCATCAGGCGCTGGGGGCACGAGAACGCCGCCCCGAGATACCGCCGATAATGTACGTTATGTAAAGTGGGGATCGAGGAGCGGAGGTCGAGGAGGCGCCGACCGCCCCTCAGGGCGCTCCCCGCCCGACGGATTGTCCGGCGAGTGGTACGGCGACCGACCGTCCTGTGGCGGCTCAGTATGCGGCGATGACTCCCCGCCCGCCGTCCCAGGTGGCGACCAGTCGCACGGTGCCGTCGAGATCGCCGAGCGTGCGGGCGACGGTGAACGGCGCGCCCTGCAGCAGCTCCTCGCCGCTGGGCGGCTGCTCGCCCTCGTCGATCTCGAGGCTGAGCGTGACGCTCTGCGGCTGGACCTCGCGCAGCGTGCCGTCGGCCTCGTGGATCTCCAGCTCCGCCTGCTGCTGCTCAGCGCTGATCGCCCGACGGAAGCAGTCCAGTGCCGTCTCATCCGCAAGACCGTCGTAGACGTAGCGCTCCCCGAGCACCGAATGCTGCATCGTGGCGAGCAGATGCTCCTCGGCACCCGCCACGGGTGCGGGACGGTATGCCAGAGGCAGATGGTAGGTCGTCTCCCCCACCGTCACGAGATGGCACTCCACGCCGACCTCGCCGTCGGGGTCGTCGAAGCGATACGCGCCCAGCAGGCCGAGCTCGCCGCTCTCACCCCAGGAACGCCCGGCCAGGAATCTCTGGAGGATCTCGGTCTTCGACGGGCTGAGGTCGGCCTGATAGATGATCGCCATGACCCCACAGTAGTGCGCCTCGGTGACATCGAGGGCGAGCTCACTCGCTGTCGAGGCACAACCGGCCGTGCAGCTCGCGCAGAGAGATCACCCGCTCGGCATCGCCGGCCTCCAACGGGATGCCCTCCGTCTCCAGCAGCACCCCGCGCACCCCGGCGGCCGC
>JAAZLF010000237.1 GCA_012799425.1 Actinomycetales bacterium
CCGGCCGTACCGTGGGGCCATGGCTCTCGAGCGCATCGCCCTGATCTCCGACGTGCACGGCAACCTCACCGCCTATCGGGCCGTGCTCGCCGATATCGCCGCCCGCGGCATCACCCGCGTGATCAACCTCGGCGACATCGTCGGGAAGGGCCCGCGGGGTGCGGCCTGCACCGCTGTGACCCGCGAGCGCTGCGAGGCGACGGTGCGCGGCAACTGGGAGGTGTTCATCGCCGGGGACGGCGAGACCTGGTCGCCGGCGCAGCAGTGGTGGCGGGCGGAGCTTCCCGCACCGGAGCGGAGCTGGCTGCACTCCCTGCCGGGGAGCCTCGATCTGCGCCTCTCGGGACGGCTGGTGCGCATGGTGCACGCCTCGCCGGTGGACGAGTTCACGCGCGTGCACAGGGAGCACAGCGATGAGCAGTTCGCGATGATGTTCGCACCGACGCCCTTCACCGGGACAGGGCGCGCGGCGGACGTCGTCGTCTACGGCGACATCCACGACCCGTTCCTGCGCTCTGGCAGGGAGGGCGTGCTGGCGAACGTGGGCAGCGTCGGCAACCAGCTCGACGACCCGACTCCCTCCTACGTGATCCTCGAGGGGGACGCCGACGGCGGCGCGGAGGCGCCGTTCGGGATCCAGTTCGTGCGTGTGCCCTATGACGTGGAGGCCGAGATCGAGGCGACCCTCGCCCTGGGCATGCCGGAGACCGAGGCGTACATCCTCGAGCTGCGCACGGGCGTGTATCGCGGCGACCATGCCGCGCTCGGGCTCAGCCTCGCGCGGCCGGAGACCTCACGGCACGCGTGAGGTCCACTCCTGGGTGCCGAACTTCGTCTCCACCAGCTGCCGGGCCTTCGCCAGCTCTTGCGCGGTATAGCTCGATGCCACCGTGTCATAGCGGGCGCGGAAGAACTCCAGGAAGCCGTCGATGATCTGATCACGGGCCAGGCCCGTCTGCGTGCGCATCGGGTCCACGCGCTTGTTCGCGCTGCGGGTGCCCTTGTCGGAGAGCTTCTCCCTGCCCATCCGCAGCACCTCACCCATGGTGTCGGCGTCGATGTCATAGGCCATCGTGACGTGGTGCAGCAGCACTCCGCCCGCGAACCTCCGCTGCGCGGCGCCACCGATCTTGCCCTGCTCGGAGGCGATATCGTTCAGGGGCACGTAGTGGGCCCTCACCCCGATCTCCGCAAGCGCCCCCATCACCCAGTCGTCGAGATAGGCGTAGGCCTGCTCGAAGCTCAGTCCCTCCACGAGCGAGGTGGGCACCACCAGCGAGTAGGTGATGCAGTTGCCCTGCTCCATGAACATCGCGCCGCCGCCGGTGATACGACGGACCACTCCGATGCCGTGCTCCGCGGCGCCCTCGGCGTCCACCTCGTTGCGCAGCGACTGGTAGGAGCCGATCACCACCAGCGAGGAGTCCCAGTCCCAGATCCGGAAGTGGGGGCCCCGCCGCCCGGCGAGCACCTCGTTCGGCAGCACCTCGTCCAGCGCCACGTGCATCACCGGCGGCAGCACCACTGGATCGAACACCTCGAAGGTGAGGTCGTCCCAGCTGGTGGCGTGCCCGAGCGCACGGCGCACCGCGATCGCCACCGCCTCGGCATCGAAGCCGATCAGCTGCACCGGGTCGGGACGGGCCTCG
>JAAZLF010000238.1 GCA_012799425.1 Actinomycetales bacterium
AACGTCGCCGAGGGACGCTGCCCCGAGTGCAGCGGCACCGGGCACATCGAGGTGGAGCTGGTGTTCCTGCCCGGCTCGTACGCGACGTGTCCCCGCTGCCATGGCACGCGGTACAGCCCCGAGACGCTCGAGGTGACCTGGCAGGGGCTGAGCATCGCCGAGGTGCTGTCACTGCCCGTTGCGCGGGCCCGCGAGGTGTTCGCCGAGGATCCGCGGATCTCCCGGGCGCTGGCCGCGCTGGAGGCGATCGGGCTGGGCTACCTGACCCTCGGCCAGCCCGCCACGGAGCTCTCCGGCGGGGAGGCGCAGCGGATCAAGCTGGCCACCGAGCTGCAGCGCACCGTGCGCGGGCACAGCGTCTACCTGCTGGACGAGCCCACCTCGGGCCTGCACCCCGCGGACGTGGATCTGCTGATCGAGGAGCTGAACCGGCTGGTGGACGCAGGCCAGACCGTGGTAGTGGTCGAGCACGACCAACGCGTGATCGCCGGCAGCGACCACGTGCTCGACATGGGCCCGGGCGCCGGGGACAAGGGCGGGCGGATCATCGCCCAGGGGGCTCCGGCACAGATCGCCAAGGCGGCCGGCAGCGTGACCGGACGGTATCTGCGAGACGCGGCTCAGTCCTTCGCCGAGACCTGAACAGATGTCGAGGCGGGACGGCCGTCGGCCTCATCCCTGACTGCGCCGGGCCCCGGGCTGAGCGCTCCCATGTGGCTGAGCACGCTGAGCAGGATCGACAGCGCGCTGGCGACGACTGCCAGATAGTTCCCCAGCACGAGGGCGGCGCCCATGCCGCCGCTCCACGAGTTCTCGAACAGAACCAGCTGCATGTCAAACAGCAGCACCACGAGCGCCAGCACCTTCGCCCCGTAGGAGACCATCGCCCCCAGCTGCCAGCCGCGGCCCACCTCCCGGTCGCGGGCCACGCCCTTGACCCACGGATCGAACATGGTGGCGACCAGCAGCACGGACAGGATCTGAGCAGCGGCGAACGCGGTCTCCGGGGTGATGTCCACGCGGCCAGTGTGTCGCAGCGGTGCACACGTGTCCATCGCTCCGTCCCCAGCCTCGCGCGGAGCCGTCCTCGGCCGGTCTAGACGGGGACCCGCGCCCCGGCGCGGGCCAGCCACCGGCCTTCGCGGCGCTCGATCTCGATGGGGTATGCGAAGCACTCGGTGATCTCCGCGGTGGTGAGCACCTCGCTCGCGGGCCCGGCGGCCTGGAGCTGCCCCTCCCGCAGCAGCGCCGCATGCGTGGTGCTGCCCGGCAGCTCCTCGAGATGATGCGTGACCAGCACCGTGGCGAGCGCGGGCTGCGTGCGGTGGAGGTCGTCGAGGGTCTGCAGGAACTGCTCCCGTGCCGCGACGTCGAGCCCCGTGGACGGCTCGTCTAGCAGCAGCAGCGCGGGCCCCGGCAGCAGGGCACGGGCGATGAGCGCGCGCCCCCTTTCGCCCTGCGACATGGTCAGCCAGCTGGAGGAGGCGAGGTCCGCCAGGCCCAGCACCTCGAGCAGGTGGTCGGCGCGAGCGCGGACCTCGGCATCGGGCTCCCACCGGGGCACCTTCTCGACGGTCCCGGTCGCGCCGGTGAGCACCACCTCCCGTGCGGTGAGCGGCGAGGCCAGGGGATGGCGCGGGTTGACGTGGCCGATCAGCGCGCGCAGCTCCCGGACGTCCACGCGACCGAGCTGATGCCCGAGCACGTGCACGGCGCCGCGAGAGGGATGCTCCACAGCCCCGCACAGGCTCAGCACCGTGCTCTTGCCGGCACCGTTCGCCCCGATCAGCGCCCAGTGCTCCCCGGCGCGGACGGTCAGGTCGATCCCGCTGAGGATCCGCCTGCCCTGGCGCATGAAGTCGATCGCCTCCAGGCGCAGGACCTCGGCCGCGCCGGTGCTGCTGATGTGGTCGGCGGTGGTCACCGCTGTGCCTCCTGCTGTGTCGTCCCGAACGAGCGTTCTATCAGACGGAACGGATCTCCCGCCGCGATGGTCCATCCGCGTCGCCTGTCACACCCCTGCGATGGACTGGTGCCGACGATCAGAGCCGACGTCGACAGGAGACCGCGATGACCCTCAGTGTGATGCCCCCGCCCCCGAGAACTCCCGATCCCGCACGCCCCGCCCCGCTCGACCGGGCCGAGGCCGAGTCCCTCGGTCTGCGCATCCAGCAGCAGGCCGCGATGATCGCCGAGGCCACCTGCGAGCTGCTGCTCATGCTCGGAGAGTTCGACGCCCGCGAAGGGCTGGGCTGGTTCGGCGGGCTGAAGTCCACCGCGCATTGGCTGTCCTGGGCCTGTTCGATGTCCCCGGGCACGGCCCGCGAGCACGTGCGCGTGGCCCGGGCGCTGCCCGGGATGCCGCTGACCGTGGCCGAGTTCCGCGGCGGGCGCCTGTCCTACTCGAAGGTCCGTGAGATGACCCGTGTCGCCGACCGGGTCGATGAGGACGTGCTCGTCGACCTCGCCCGGTCGATGACGGCCTCGCAGCTGGCCCGCACCATCTCCTCCTTCCGGGCCGTGGACGGCAGCCGGCTCGGCCAGGACGCGGTGCGTCAGGCTCGCTGGCAGGTGCGTGAGGACGGCATGGTCGAGGTGCGGGCGGTGCTCCCCGCCGAGATGGGCGCCGAGGTCGTGACCGCGCTCGAGCTCGCCGTGGACCGCGACGGCGCAGAGCCTCCGAGCGCTGAGGACGCCACCGAGCGCGCCGCCGAGATCACGTCCGCGCCGACCCTCGAACAGCGCAGGGCCGACGCGCTGCACAGCGTCGCTCGCACGTTCCTCGACGCGGAGCCCGACGATCGTTCCGGCGAGGATCGGCATCTGGTGGTCGTGCAGGTCAGCACCGAGGCGCTCCCGCGCGACGTTCCCGCGGGAACGCTTCCGCAGCGTGCGAAGAGCGCCGGCCACACGCCTCTCCCAGAAGCCCCGCCGGCAGGAGCTGCCCAGCAGTGCGGCGTGCTGGGGATGGGGCCGCTCGAGCCCCGCACCGCAGAACGCCTGGCCTGCACGGGCGAAGTGGCGCTCGCGATCACCGATGCCGGGGGCGAGGTGCTCCATCTGGGCAGGTCACGGCGACTGGCGAGCCGTGCCCAACGTCGGGCGCTGCGGCTGCGGGACACCACGTGCAGCTTCCCCGGCTGTCATCAGTCCCGGCATCTCGATGCGCACCACACCATCCCCTGGTCGGAGGGAGGCCCGACCGACATCGACGGGCTCGCGCTGCTGTGCCGCCGCCACCACGTGATGGTCCATGAAGGCGGCCTGCGGCTGGTGCCGGAGCCCTCACGCGCAGCGGCGCGGCACCGGCGCTTCCGGGTGCTCGATCCTGCAGGCCGGCCCGTCGAGGCACGCTGGCCCGCCATGCTCGAGACGATCGCATTGCGCAGCAGTGCAGGACCCGCGAGGGAGAGCACGGGCGATCCCGAGCGCATCGCCGCCCCGACAGGTGGAGCCGGCTTCCGCCTCGCGGACTGCGTGGACACCCTCTGCCAGAACGTGGTGGCGCTGGCCGCCTGAGAAGCGGCCCCTGCCGGTCAGCCGCTGAAGCCGCCCCCGGAGTGGGCCATGTCCTTGAACCGCGAGTAGTGGCCCTCGAACGCGACGGGGATCGTCTTGGTGGCGCCGTTTCGGTGCTTGGCCACGATGAGGTCCGCCTCGCCGGCGCGGGCGGACTCCTTCTCGTAGTAGTCCTCGCGGTGGATCAGGAGGATGACATCGGCATCCTGCTCGATCGAGCCGGACTCTCGCAGGTCGCTCATCATCGGGGTCTTGTCCGTGCGCTGCTCGCTGCCTCGGTTCAGCTGCGAGATCGCGATGACGGGGACGTCGATCTCCTTGGCCAGCAGCTTCAGGGCACGGGAGAACTCCGAGACCTCCTGCTGGCGGGACTCGACCTTCTTGCCCGAGCTCATCAGCTGCAGATAGTCGATCACCACCACCTGGAGGTCGTGCTTCTGCTTCAGGCGCCGGCACTTCGCGCGGATCTCCATCAGGGACATGTTGGCGCTGTCGTCCATGAACAGGGGCGCATCGGCGATACGGCTCATGGCGCGGGCCATCGACTGCCAGTCACGGTCGTCCATCGAGCCGTCGCGCATGCGGTTCATCGGCACCTGCGACTCCGCAGAGAGCAGGCGCATCGTGATCTCGGTCTTGTCCATCTCCAGCGAGAAGATCACCGAGGCCTTGCCGTTGTGGATCGACGCCGAGCGCAGCACGTCCATGCCCAGCGTCGTCTTGCCCATCGCGGGACGGCCGGCGAAGATGATCATCTGACCGCCGTGCAGACCCTGGGTGAGCTCGTCGAGCTCGGCGAAGCCGGTGGGCACGCCGGTGACCTGCCCGCCCCGGTTCTGGGTTGCCTCGATCGCGTTGAGGGTCTCGTCGATCACCTCGCCCAGCGGCAGGAAGTCCTCGCTCTGGCCGCGCTCGGTGACCGAGTAGATCTGCGCCTGGGCCTCGTTGATGACCTCGTCGACCTCGCCGC
>JAAZLF010000239.1 GCA_012799425.1 Actinomycetales bacterium
CGTGCCCCCGAGACGATTCGAACGTCCGACACCCGCTTTAGGAGAGCGGTGCTCTATCCCCTGAGCTACGGGGGCGCTGCCGCTCGGTGACAGCGTCAGCTGTGACCAAGGGCCGCGGTCATCCTAGCGTCCCGTGGGAGGATCGGGTCATGTCGAGCGCTCCCCACGAGACCTCCGCCACCGTCGCTGCCGTCATCCTCGCCGGTGGCGCCTCCTCCCGCCTGGGCGGGACGGACAAGACCCGGCTGCCGATCGCCGGGACCAGCGTGCTCGAGCGGGTGCTGCGCACCGCGCCCGTCGGCCGCCGCATCGTGGTCGGTCCCAGCGGGCGGGACGGGGACGAGCTCGCCGCCCGCCACGGCGCCCGCTTCGTGCTCGAGGACCCGCCGCGCTCCGGGCCGCTGGCCGCTCTCGCCCGCGGTGTCGACGAGTTCTCCGAAGGGTCCGACGCCGCGACCGTGCTGGTGCTCGGTGGCGACATGCCCATGCTGCGCTCCGAGACGCTGCGTGCTCTCGCGGCCCGCAGCGCGGCGACCTCCCGGGTGGTCGCGCTCGAGGCGGAGGACGGCCATCTCCAGTTCCTCGGTGCCGCGTGGCCGCTGGGCCGGCTGCGTGCGGCGCTCGCCGAGATCGAGCACCCGGGCGGCGGCTGGGCGGATATGAGCCTGCGCCGCCTCTACGGCGTGCTCGCCGAGGGTGAGCTGATGGCGCAGTCCGCCACCGGCGCCGAAGGGGCGGACATCGACACCCCCGACCTGCTGGAACAGGTGCGCCGAGCTGCGGGGCCCCGCGTCGCACTGGCCCAGATCGAGGTCTCCGAGCACGCCGAGGAGACCTTCGAGACCGTGCGCGCTGTCGTGGCGGAGGCCGCCGAGGAGGGCGCACATCTGGTGCTGCTGCCCGAGGCGACGCTCACCCCGTTCGGCACCGATCTGCGGGCCGCCGCCCTCGACCACCACGACGTTTTCGCACAGCTGATCCAGGAGCTCGCCGAGCAGCACTCCCTGGTGGTGGTCGCCGGCTCCTTCACGCCCACCGAGGACGGCCGCGTCCACAACACCGTGATCGCACGCGGCCCGGGCTGGGACCCGCACCTCGAGTACCGCAAGATCCACCTGTTCGACGCCTTCGGCGCCGACGAGTCCCGCACCGTCGCGCCCGGCGACGAGCTGGTCACCTTCGATCTGCACGGCACCAGGTTCGGGATCGCCACCTGCTACGACGTGCGCTTCCCCGAGCAGTTCACGGCGCTGGCCCGGCGCGGCGCGCAGGCGATCCTGCTGCCCCTGGCCTGGGCGGAGGGGCCCGGCAAACGCGAGCAGCTGCAGCTGCTGCTGCGCGCCCGGGCGCTGGACTCGACCACCGTCGTGCTCGCCGCCGATCAGGCGCCGCCCGCGGGATACTCCGGGAAGCCCGCCCGCGGCATCGGGCGCAGTGCGGTGGTCGGCCCGCTCGGTGCGCTCCAGCAGGAGCTGGGCCGCGATCCGGGGCTGCTGCTGGTGGACCTCGACCTCGAGGAGGTCGCCGCCGCGCGCGCCGCGCTGCCGGTGCTCGAGCATCACGTGGAGCTGCCTCACCCATGACGTGAGCGACACCACGGCGCTCCCGGGGTCACCTGGCGTAACCTGCGCAGATGATGTCCCAGATCAGTCGGTCCGCTGCGGTTCGCACCGCTCCCGCCCGCCCCGCATCGCTGCTCGCGCTGTGCGGTGCGCTCCTGCTCGCCGCGCTGTTGGCGCTGCCCGCCCCGGCGCAGGCCCATGACACCCTGCTCAGCACCGATCCGGAGGATGGCGCCACCCTCGAGACCTCTCCCGAGGACATCGACCTGACCTTCTCCGCGGACATCCTCGAGGTGAGCCCGCTGGTGCGGATCACCGATGAGGACGGCACCGAGCTCGCCGAGATCGTCCCCACCATCGAGGGTCCCGTCGCCACCGCCACCCTGGAGGAGCCGCTGCCCGCCGGCACGCACGAGATCCAGTGGCGCGTGGTCTCGAGCGACGGCCACCCGATCGAGGGCACCTTCTCGCTCACGGTCGAGCAGGATTCGTCCGAGCCCGCCGAGACCGGCGAGAACGAGGAGGCCTCCGAGCCGGCGGCGAGCGATGCCGGGGGAGCGGAGCCCATCTCGGAGGAGGTCGAGGAGGGCGAAGCGGCCGAGGACTCCGGCGACGAGGCCGGCGGCTTCTCGATGACCACGCTGATCGTGGTGCTCGCCGTGGTGGTCGTCGGCGCTGTGGCCGCCGTGTTCTTCATCGTGCGGCGCCGCGACTGAGCGGCTCCCCGCAGAGGACGAGAGCCCCCGGCGCCGAGGGCGCCGGGGGCTCTTGTCATGTGTGAGAGGGGCTCACTTGCCCTTCTTGTCCTTGTCGTCTCCGCCGAGGCCGAGCTGATCGCGGGCGGCATCCATCCCGGAGTCGACCTTGCCGTCGACGTTGTCCGGGGTGCGCTCCTTGATCTTGTCGCCGGCGGTGTCGAGCACCTGCTCGGCCTTGTCCGGGTTGTCGCCGGCGAAGTCCTTGGCCTTGTTCAGCGCGTCGTCGAAGCCCATGTCCATGTCCTTTCGTTCGCGGAACCGCCCCGAGCCCGAGGCGACGGCGTCAACATACGTCGCGTCGGAGCCGTGACTCAAACAGGATCGGGGAAAGTGCGGTCCCATGGCGGTTCCTGAGCGATCTGCCGGCCAGTCGTGGCGGAACGCGTAATACTGACTGCGTGACTGTGCATAATTCTGGTTCTGACGAGAAGCGGGATCCGAACGGACAACAGCCCCGGATCCCACCTGCGGACCGCAGCGCCCGCTGGGACCACGTGCTCACCCTGCTCGCCTCGACCAAGCGGCTGAGCGTCGGTGCTGTCGCCCAGGAGCTCGGCGTCAGCGAGTCCACCGTGCGACGGGACTTCATGGAGATGGAGCGCGCCCAGCTCGCGCGGCGCACCCACGGCGGCATCGTCGCCGTCGACGTCGCCTACTCCCTGGCGACCGTCCCCCGCAGCGCGGACGAGGGGTCGGCGCAGCGCGAGCGCGTCGCCGACAGGGCGGCGGCGATGGTGGAGCCCGGGCAGATCGTCGGCTTCAACGGAGGCCGCACCACCACCTCGACGGCGCGCCGTGCCGTGGCCCGGCCGGATATCGACTCCCGCGACGGCACCCCGGGGCTCACGGTCGTCTGCGCCGCCCTGAACATCGCGACAGAAGCAGTGCTGCGCCCCTCGGTGCGCACCGTGGTGCTGGGCGGGGTCGCCGAGCCCTACTCCTTCGAGCTCACCGGACCGCTCGCCACCGCCACCATGCGCGACCTCTGGCTCGACACGATGTTCGTGGGCACCGTCGGGCTCGACATCGGCGCGGGTCTGACCTGCAACTCCGATGCGGAAGCGGGCGTCACCCGGATCATGATCGGCCACTCCCGGCGCGTGGTGGGCCTCTCCACCGCCGACAAGCTCGGCCATCGCGCGCTGGCCGGAATCTGCCCCCTCTCCGTGCTCACCGACCTGGTGATCGCCGGCCCCGTCCCCGACGATCTGCGCTCCCACCTCACCGAGGCCTCGGTGCGCCTGCACGAGGTGTGAGGGCCCGCGCCCCCGCGTGCGGGTACCGCGCGCGGGGAACTGTGAGCAGGCCGGGCAGTCGAATGCGGCACGCCTGCACGGACGCGGGCCCCGACGCCGGTAGCGTGAGCGACCATGTGGAGTTTCCTGCGCGGGAAGAAGCGGTCGGAGCGTTCGGGCGAGGACGCCCCGATTCGCGACGACGCCCTGTCGGCCCTGGCCCGTGAGCGCCGCGGCGCCCCCGCCGAGAGCGCCGGCACGAGCGAGCCCGAACGGCCCGCCCCCGCCGCCGAGCAGCCGTCGCCGGCGCAGGGAGAGGAGCCGAGCAGCTACGAGGTGGTCGTCGATCGTCACCTCGACGAGGTGGGCGCCGGCATCGCTCCCGAGCAGGACGAGGACGACCTCCCGCCCGCCACGCACGAGCATCGCCCGCTGAGCCGCGACGACAGGGTCGCCGACGCGCTGGACCGCTGGTCCCAGCAGATCACCGGCGGATTGGACGCGCCGTCCTTCCTCACCCAGATCCGGGCCGGCGGGACGGTGCTCGACCTGACGCACTCCCACCCCTCCGGCCTGGCTCAGCTGCTGGCCGGTCGCGGTCCCACCCGCCTGTCCTCCCTCGTGCGCGAAGTGGGGGCGCTGGCCGATGCGCGCGCCCACGCCCGCTCGATCCGGGAGATCGCCGAGCGCCACGCGGAGGAGGTGGGTCTGACCACCTGCCACCTCGGCATCGGTGAGGCGATCTGGTACCCCGAGGACGGCTCCGCCCCGATCCATGCGCCCGTGCTGGTGCGCCCGATCACCCTGCGCCTGCGCGGCAACGCCCGCGAGGACGTCGACCTAGAGGTCGACGCGACCGCCGACCTCAACCCCGTCCTGCTGCGCTCCCTGCGCGAGGCCGGCGTGGCCGTCGACGCACGCGCGCTGCTGGCCACCACCGACAGCAGCCACGGCTTCGACCCCACCCCGGTGCTCGACGCGTTCCGCTCGCTCGGACAGCCGCTGCCCGGCTTCCGCGTGGTGCACGCCCTCGTGGTCGGCAACCTGATGGACGCCGCGGGCTCGGTCGCCGAGGACCTCGCCTCCGACCGGCCCGACTGGTCCTCCTCCCCGCTGGTGGCCGCGCTCGCCGGCGATGAGGGGGCGCGCGCCGTGGTGCGCGGGGACGAGGCCGCCGCCGAGGTCGCCGAGGTCCCCGAGAGCGAGCTGGTCGCCGCGGTCGACCCCGGCCACCGCGAGGTGCTCGCCCGCGTCCTGGCCGGCCAGGATCTCGCCGTCGCGACCCCTCCCGGCACCACCAGCCTCGACCTGGTGGTCGACCTCGCCGAGGAGCTCAACGCCCGCGGCCGCTCCGTGCTGATCGTCTCGCAGCGTCGGCGCAATCTCGTCCAGCTCGTCGAGATCGCCCAGCAGCGCGGCCTCGAGGAGCTGGTCTTCGACCTCTCTCCCGACCCGTCGCTGCAGCGCAACGCCTCCGCCGCCCTGCTGCGCAGCCTCCGCCGAGCGGGCTCCCACGGCCTGGGCCCCGAGGACGTCGCTCCCGAGGAGCTCGCCGAGAGCCGCGACATCCTGGTGGGCCACGTCGAGGCGATGCACCGCCTCCAGCAGCCGTGGGACGCCTCCGCGCACGACGCCATCTCCGCGCTCGCGGCGCTGACCCGGCTCAGCCCCGCCCCGCGCACCCAGGTGCGCCTGCGAGCCGATCTCGCCGCGCGGATGATCGGCGAGGAGCGCGACCGCTACGCCGCCTCTCTGCGGGAGGCCGCGGAGGTCGGCGTGCTCAGCACCGGTCCCGAGCACACCGCCTGGTACGGCGCACCGATCAGCAGCGACACCCAGGCGGCCCGCGCCGAGGAGCTCATCGACGAGCTGCGCGAGCAGACCCTGCCCCAGCTGCGACGGGCCTGCGCCCGCGCCGGAGGGGAGCTCGGCCTCACCGAGCCCACCACCCTCGCCCAGCTCGAGGAGCGCCTGGCCCTGCTTGACCGGGTGCGCACCCTGCTGGGCACCTTCCAGGCCGCGGTATTCTCGGCACCGCTGGCGGATCTCGTCGCCGCCACCGCCGAGAAGCGGTGGCGCGAGGAGCGGGGCGTCACGATGGGCTTCGGCGTGCGTCGCCGCCTGCGCAAGGACGCCGCCGCGCTGCAGCGCCCGGCGGCTCTCTCCCCGGACCTCCACAAGGATCTCGGCGAGGCCCGGGAGGTCGCCGAGACCTGGCGGCGCGCCGCTCTCGAGCCCGCCGAAG
>JAAZLF010000240.1 GCA_012799425.1 Actinomycetales bacterium
CGCCACCGCGTCATCCACCGCAGCAGCCGCTCGCGACCTCGCGTCGATGAGCTCGGAGGAGGCCCACGGCCGCGCCGCCGTCTGCTCCCCGCTGGCCGCACAGCACTTCGGTCTCGAGGTGCTCGCCGAGGGCATCGAGGACTACGAGGGCGCGATCACCCGCTTCGTGCTCGTCACCCGCGAGGGTCGGATCCCCGCGCGCACCGGTGCGGACAAGACCACGCTCGTCATCCAGCTGCCGCACAACCGCTCGGGCGCTCTTCTCGAGGCTCTCGAGATCCTCAGCTCCAACGGCGTGAACATGTCCCGGATCGAGTCCCGCCCCGTCGGCGACTTCCTGGGCCGCTACTCCTTCTCCCTCGACCTCGAGGGTCACATCGAGGATCGCCGCGTCGCCGCGGCCCTGCGTTCCCTGCACCGGCTCTGCCCGGTCGTGCATTACCTCGGCTCCTATCCCCGGGCCGACGGGCAGAGCGCCGCAGTGCGCGAGGACTACGCCGACCACGCCTACGACGACGCGCGCGACTGGCTCGAGAGGCTGTCGGGGATGATCACCCCGACCTGAGTCCCGGTGCAGGCGGGCGCTGCAGGAGTACGGTGGAGGTGGCGAGGATGGACTCGAGGACGGGGCGTCATCGTCGCCTGACCGGCAGCCCCGCGAAGGGAAGCACCATGAACTCCGACGGCCTCCACGAACACCAGACGATCCCCTTCGATCCCGGCGTGCGCCGCCTCGGCGTCGCGGTCGGATTCGACGGGTCCCCGCACGCGGCCGCAGCGCTCGCGCACGGCGCCGCCATCGCCGCACGCCGCGGTGTGAAGCTCTCGGTCATCTCGACGTACCGCGCACCGCTCGACGTCTACTTCACCTACGCGGCGCTCCCGCCGGAGCCTGAGGCCGAGGCGAAGAAGCGTGGGGCGCAGGCCGTGCTCGACGAGGCGGCGAAGCAGCTGGCCGACCATCCGGGCGAGGTCTCCTACCTGACCGCCGAGGGCGACTCCGTCGGAGCGCTCGTCGAAGCCTCCGGCAGCGCGCTGCTGATGGTCGTCGGCGCGCGCGGTCGCGGCGGCTTCCTCGGCCGGATCCTCGGCTCGGTCGC
The DNA here is from genome assembly GCA_012799425.1 of Actinomycetales bacterium. Taxonomy (GTDB): domain Bacteria; phylum Actinomycetota; class Actinomycetes; order Actinomycetales; family Dermabacteraceae; genus Brachybacterium. The sequence continues at coordinate 1,101 of JAAZLF010000240.1, forward strand.
GGCCGAGCTGCCCGCCCACGCACGCTGCCCCGTGATCGTGGTGCCTTCCGACTCCGAGCACGCCGAGGGCCCGGTGGTCGTCGGCCTCGACGGCTCCCTCGCAGGGCGCCGAGCAGCGCTGCACGCGGCGCAGGCGGCCGTCGAACTCGGCACCTCGCTGCGGATGCTCGCCGCGCTGCAGGCACCGCGCAGCGGAGACTTCTGGGCCCCGGCGGTGCCCCCTGCCGTGACCGAGGCGGTGAAGCATCGGCGAGCCGAGGTCGAGGAAGCACTCGGGCTGGCCGTGAACTGGGTGAAGGAGCATGTGCCGAGCCTCGAGGTGACGGGAGAGGTGTTGGTGGGAGACCCTGCCGAGCTCCTCCACGAGGCCGGGCGCACCGCCCAGCTGGTCGTCGTCGGCTCCCGCGGCCGCGGCGCGGTGGCCAGCGCGCTGCTGGGTTCGGTCTCCCGCGCCACCCTGCACGGCGCCAAGAGCCCCGTCATGGTCGTGCCGCCGCTGGAGGACTCCCGCATGGAGGGCGTGCGGATCGCGCTCGACGGCGGCGTGGAGCCGTGAGGGACCGTGCGCGTGTGTGCGCTGTCGGCGAGCGGCTGATCATCCCCCTGCCGCAGGAGGTCAGCGACCAGCTGCCCTCTCGTGGGCAGGTCGCCGCCGTCGCCGAGCTGGACGGCCACCGGTTCCGCACCGTCATCGAGCCCGACGGGCGCAAGGGCCACTGGCTGCGTGTCGACGATGAGCTGCGACAGAGGCTGGATCTCGCGGAGGGCACGGAGGTCGATCTCGACCTCACTCCCACGAAGGCCTGGCCGGAGCCGGAGATCCCGCAGGACCTCGGCAGCGCGCTCGCCACGGCCGATGACCTCGACGGGACCTGGGCATCGATCACTCCGATGGCGCGCTGGGAGTGGGTGCGCTGGGTGGGGGCGACCCGCAATCCGGATACCCGGGCCCGCCGCGTCGAGGCCTCGATCGACAAGCTGCGCGGTGGCAGGCGCAGGCCCTGCTGCTTCGACCTGTCCTCCTGCACGGATCCGGAGCTCGCCCGCAGCGGCAAGCTGATCGAGCCCGACCTCTGAGCGGTGCCGGAACGGGCCTAGGGCTGTGAGGGGTCCGTGCCCTCCGGCACCCGCAGGCGCAGCACGCCCGGATCGACCGTGGCGATCAGGTGGGTGGCCTCGGCGTCCGTGTCGCCGTCGAGCTGCACGGGCTGCGCCTTGGTGGTCGTCACCCGGATGCCGGGTGTCAGGTAGCGCTCCATCGTGGACAGCTTCGGCCCGTACCTCGGAACGAGCCTCGGGTTGACGACCTGCGCGGCGACCTGGCTGAATCCTGCCGCCCCGCGCCATCCGGCGACCACCACCTCGAGGCGGCCATTGTCGATGGTCGCATCCGGCATCAGCACGAAACCACCGGGGAGCCGGCCCACGTTCCCCAGCAGCACCGTGCGCGCCTTGTGCGCGTGGCGGGTGTCGTCGGGCAGCTGGACCACCACGTCCACCGAGCGGCCCAGGATCGTGCGGATCCCGCCGAAGATGTATGCGATCCACCCGATCCGCTTCTTCATCTTCGGATCGGTGTAGCCGATCATCTCGGCATCCGCACCGAACCCGGCGATGACCAGGAAGATCTGCCGCGGCGCGGAGCGGGCTGCGGCCGCGGAGCCGCCGGTGCGCAGCCAGCCCACGTCGACCTGGTGGTCGGAGCCGGTCAATGCCGCGACCATCGCGGCCGATGGGTCCTCGAGCGGGATGTCGACGTTGCGGGCCAGCAGATTGCCGGTCCCGGCGGGGATGACCCCCATCCGGGTGTCGGTGCCGGCGAGCACCGAGGCGACCATGCGCACGGTCCCGTCACCCCCCGCGGCCATGACCAGGTCCGCGCCGTCCTCGACGGCCTGCCGGGCCTGCCCCTCGCCGGGATCGTCGATCGTGGTCTCGTAGAAGACGGTCTCGGCCCCCTCGATCCGCTCGACCACCTCGGTGATGCTGCGGCGGAACGACTCCGTCCCCTCGAACTTCGAGGGGTTCAGCACCACCGCGACCCGGCGCAGCCGCCCGTCGTCCCCGTGCTCGTCCTCGTGCTGCGGGGCATCGGCCTCCACCTCGTGCGGGCCGAGCTGAGCCTCCGCGGCCGCACGCAGCTCGTTGAGCTCGCGGCGGTGGCGCCCGAGCCTGCGCAGCACCATCACCAGCAGGCCGACGGTGACGACGGTGGTGACCACCGAGGCGATGCTCAGCAGCAGCAGAGTGAGGTCCATTCCGTCAGGGTACTGGCGCGCGCATGCGCAGGTACCCTGGAGCAATGATCGATCTGCGGCTCCTGCGCGAGAACCCCGACGTCGTCCGTGAAGCACAGCGTGCACGCCGACGCGACCCCTCCACCGTCGACGCGGTGCTCGAGGCGGATTCGCGCTGGCGCGAGACCACCGCGGCCTTCGAATCCTCTCGCGCCGCGCAGAAGGCCTTCGGCAAGAAGGTCGCCCAGGCCAAGGGCGAGGAGAAGCAGGCGCTGCTGGCCGAGGTCAAGCAGCTCGCCGCCGATGTGAAGCGCCTCGAGGCGGAGGCCGAGGAGGCGCTCAGCGCCCGCGACACCGCGCTGCGCGGGATCCCGAACCTCGCCGAGGGCGCCCCCGCCGGGCTCGAGGACGACTTCGTGCTGCGTGAGACCGTGGGCGAGGTCCCGCAGTTCGACCACCCGGTCAAGGACCACCTGGAGATCGCCGAGGGGCTGCGCGCGATCGACATGGCGCGCGGTGCGAAGGTCTCCGGTGCACGCTTCTACTTCCTGCGCGGCGTGGGCGCACAGCTCGAGCTCGCGATCCTGAATTCCGCGATCGACCAGGCCACCCGTGCCGGGTTCACCCCGATGATCACTCCCACCCTGGTGCTCCCGGACGCGATGGAGGGCACCGGCTTCCTCGGCGAGCACGCCGACGAGGTCTATCACCTCGACAAGGACGACGACCTGTACCTCGTCGGCACCAGCGAGGTGGCGCTCGCCGGCTACCACAAGGACGAGGTCATCGACCTCTCGGACGGCCCGATCCGCTACGCGGGCTGGAGCGCCTGCTACCGCCGGGAGGCGGGCAGCTACGGCCGGGACACCCGCGGCATCATCCGCGTGCACCAGTTCCACAAGGTGGAGATGTTCTCCTACTGCCGCATCGAGGACTCCTACGAGGAGCACGAGCGGCTGCTGGACTGGGAGCGGGAGATGATGGCGCGCATCGACGTGCCCTACCGCATCATCGACACCGCCGCCGGCGATCTCGGCACCTCCGCCGCGCGAAAGTTCGACTGCGAGGCGTGGATGCCGAGCCAGGAGACGTACCGCGAGCTGACCTCCACCTCGAACACCACCCAGTTCCAGGCGCGCCGGCTGAACATCCGCGAGCGCACCGAGACCGGGCTGCGTCCGGTCGCGACCCTCAACGGCACCCTCGGCACCACCCGCTTCATCGCGGCGATCCTCGAGAACCACCAGCTCCCCGACGGGTCGGTGGTGGTCCCCGAGGGGCTGCGTCCCTACCTCGGCGGTCGCGAGACCTTCGAGGTCGTGGGGGGCGCCGCCTGAGATGCCTGCTCCTCGACCCCTGCGCCGCCTGCTCGAGGCGCTTCGTCACCGCCGGTTCACCCGTTCGTCGGGCGGCGATGCCAGACTGGCGGGCATGACCACCTCCGCCGCCACCACCGACCGCGAGGCGACCAGAGCGCGCCTGCACGAGCACCTCGACGGCCTCGCCGACCAGCGCCTGCTGATCGGGCTCGACGTCGACGGCACACTCGTCGACCACGACGGGGTGATGAGTCCCGAGATGCACGAGGTGCTGCAGCGCACGGCGGAGGCGCATACCGTCGTCATCGCCACTGGGCGCTCCCTCGGCGCGACGCTGCCGATCGTCGAGGTCGCCGGGGTCACGCGCGGCTACGCGGTGTGCTCCAACGGGGCGGTCACCGTCGAGATGGATCCGGAGGCCGAGGGCGGATACCGCATCATCGACACGCAGATCTTCCAACCCGGCCACGCCCTGGCGACCCTTCGCGAGGTCGCACCCGATGCGCACTACGCCGTCGAGATGGCCGACGGGACCTTCCGCTCCACCACCGGTTTCCAGGACTCGAGCTTCGGGGTCGAGGCGATCGAGAGCGATCTCGACGACCTGATGGGCCTCGAGGCGGTGCGTGTGGTGGTGCACGTACCGGACCTCACGCCGCAGGAGTTCTCCAAGGTCATCGCCGAATCCGGGGTCCACGGCGTGGAGTACTCGATCGGCTGGACGGCGTGGCTCGACATGGCCGCCCCCGGGATCTCCAAGGCCAGCGCGCTCGAGGCGCTGCGCGAGAAGCTCGAGATCGACGGCGCCCACACGGTCGCCGTCGGCGACGGCTTCAACGACGTCGAGATGCTCACCTGGGCCGGGGCAGGCGTGGCCATGGGCCAGGCCCCGCAGGGCGTGAAGGACGTCGCGGACGTCGTCACCGACTCGATCTACGAGGACGGCACCGTGCTGGTGCTGGAGAAGCTGCTGGGCTGATCTCCCGTGCGGTCCGCAGTCCGTCAGGCCTGCGGTGCGCGGCGCCGGCGGCCGCGGCCCGAGTTGCTCGGCGGCTTCGCGACCTCGAGGATCACCTTGCCCAGGTGGCCGCCCTCGCGCAGCACGGTATGCGCCTCCTCCGCGCGCTCGAGGGGGAAGCGGCCGTGGATCGGCACCTGCAGCTCCCCGGAGGCCAGCAGCGGCCAGACGAGGTATCGGGTCGCCTCGAGGATCCCGCGCTTCATCTCCACCGGGCGCGAGCGCAGCGTGGTGCCGATGACCCTGCCGCGCTTGCTCATCAGCAGACCGATCGGCAGCTCGCCGCTCGCCCCGCCGAGCGTGCCGATGATCACCAGGCGCCCGTTCTCCCGCAGCATCTTCACATGCTCCGGGAGCGACTGACCTCCCACCACGTCGAGGATGACGTCCGCGCCGCCGGTCTCGCGGACCGCCTCGAGCAGATCGGTGGTGCGCCGGTTCCAGGCCATGTCCGCGCCGAGGTCGCGGGCGGTCGCGACCGCCTCGTCGGAGCCGACGGTGGTGAGCACGCGAGCCCCCAGGTGCCGTGCGATCTGGATGGCGACGCTGCCGATCCCTCCCGTGCCGCCCTGGATCAGGATCGTCTCGCCCTCGTGCAGACCCGCCTCGAGCACCAGGTTCGAGATGACGGTCGCGGCCACCTCGACCACGCCCGCCGCCTCGATCATGCCCATGTCGTCCGGGACCGGGAGCAGCAGATCCTCGGGCACCGCGACGACCTCCGCGTAACCGCCGCCCGCGAGCAGCGCCACCACCTTCTCACCGGTGTCGCGCCGGTACCCGGAGATCTCCAGGCCCGGCAGCTCGGAGGCGCCCGGGGGCGGGGGATACTGGCCCGCGGTCTGGGCGAGGTCTGCACGGTTCACGCCGGCGGCGACCACATCGATCAGAACCTCGCCGGGGGAGGGGACCGGTTCCGGCAGCTCGGCGAGCTCGAGGCGGTGGTCCTCGGTGATGGTCATGGCGCGCATGGTCACTGGGTCACCTCCACCACGGTGCGGCCGCGCACCTGACCGGCCAGGATCCTCTCGGCGTAGCCGATGGTCTCGGACAGGCCGATGCTGGTGGTCATCGAATCCAGCAGGTCGACGTCGAGCTCGGAGGCCAGGGCGTCCCAGGCGCGTTCGCGCAGCGGCAGGGGGCACTCGACCGAGTTGACGCCCGCCAGGGTCACGCCGCGCAGGATGAACGGCAGCACCGTCGTGGGCAGATCCGGGCCCTGGGCGAGGCCGTAGGCGGCGACCGTGCCGCCCCAGGCGGTCTGGGCCAGCACATTGGCGAGCGTGGTGCTGCCCACCCCGTCGATCGCGCCGGCGAAGCGCTGGGACTGCAGCGGGCGGCCCGGCTCCTCGGACAGCTCCCGGCGGTCCATCACCTCGGCCGCGCCCAGCTCGTGCAGGTAGTCGGTGTTCTCGGCGGGGCGTCCCGTCGAGGCGAGCACCCGGAAGCCCCGGCCCGCGAGCAGCGTGACCGCGATCGAGCCTGCCCCGCCGGAGGCTCCCGTGACCAGCACGTCTCCGGCCTCCGGGGTGAGGCCCGCATCCTCGAGGCTCAGCACCGCGAGCATCGCGGTGAATCCTGCGGTGCCGATCGCGGCGGCCCGTTCGGGGGAGAGGTCCGCGGGCAGTCGCACCAGCGCATCGGCGCGCACCCGGGCTCGGGTCGCGAAGCCGCCGTGGCGCGTCTCGCCGATCCCGTCGCCGTTGAGGATCACCAGATCTCCGGCGGAGAAGCGCTCGTCGGCCGATTCGGTCACCCGGCCCACCAGGTCGATGCCGGGGATCAGCGGATGGGTGCGGGCGATGCCCTTGCCGGCGATCGCCATCCCGTCCTTGTAGTTGTAGCTGGAGACCAGCACGTCCAGAGCGACGTCGCCGCTCAGCAGGGACTCGTCGGCGTCCTCCAGCAGGCGCGGGGTCGCACCCTCGGTCTCGATCAGCACGGCGCGCATGGGGCGCTCCTCTCGCTCGGGGGCGGATGAGCACCACCCTATGCGCCGCGCTGCGCCGCCGGTGAGCAAGGATCTGGGCGAGCTTCCCTCGGTCGCGACCTCGTGCGTGAGCCCAGGTGGCTTGGTCCCCGAGCGACATGGGGAGAGGCGCCTCCTGCGACGGTATCGTCGCCCCGGGGACGATCCAGATCGCATCGTCGGGAGGGCGGGTCGATGGCCGAGATCAGGTATCGCGCGCTGAAGACCGGGTGGATTCGGGCCGCTCTGGGATGCGTCGTGGGTTTCGGCTGTCTCGTCATGACCGGAACAGGCGTTCTGCTGCTCACGCTGGACTCCGCCGCCGGGGTGCTGGGAGCGGTGATGTGCTTGGCGGTCGTGCTCCTGAGCATCGTCATCATGCTGATCGGCACCCGGCTCCAGTTCACCGTCGATGACGAGGGCCTCACCTTCCTGCATTACCTCCGTTCCCACCGGATCCTGTGGGAGGAGGTCGCCATCATCGAGCAGACTGCCTCCTACTGGGCATCAGGCGCTGTGGTGGTGGTGCTCAAGGAACCTCTCGGGCGCAGGATCACTGCGTTCGCGACCACGGATCGCATGGCGGTGTACCGCGGCGAGAACATCTTCAGCTGGGGCAGTCCTGCGACGGAGCAGCGCCCGCCCACCCGCGCCGCCATCGATGCGCACCGGCGCTGGCTCGCCGGCTCGACCAGGTAGACCGCCGCTTCTCGAGCGGGGCC
>JAAZLF010000241.1 GCA_012799425.1 Actinomycetales bacterium
CCGCGGGCCTCGCCCTCAAGGCCGGCAGCGCCGTGGTGCTGCGCGGCGGCTCTGCCGCGCTGCACTCGAACACGGCCTTGATCGCGGTGCTGCGCGCCGTGCTCGCCGAGCACGACCTGCCCGAGGACCTCATCGTCGGGATCGACGAGCACGGCCGCGAGGGCGTGGACGTGATGATGCGTGCCCGCGGCCTGGTCGACGTGCTGATCCCGCGCGGCGGAGCGGGCCTGATCCGGCGCGTGGTCGAGCACTCCCTCGTGCCGGTGATCGAGACCGGGACCGGCAAGACCCACCTCCTGGTCGACGCCTCCGCCGATCTCGACCAGGCCGTGGGGATCGTCGTCAATGCCAAGACCCAGCGGATCGGTGTGTGCAACGCGCTCGAGACCCTTCTGGTGCATGCCGAGATCGCGGGCGAGGCGCTGCCTCGCCTGGCTGCGCCGCTCACCGAGGCCGGGGTGCGCTTCCACGCCGACGACGCCTCCGCCGCCATCCTCGCCGAGAGCGCACCCGGTGCGGTCGTGGTCCCGGCGCTCGAGGAGGACTGGGAGACCGAGTACCTCGCCCTCGAGCTCGCAGTGAAGGTGGTCGACGATCTCGACCAGGCGCTCGACCACATCCGCGAGCACTCCACGGGGCACACCGAATCGATCCTCACCCGCGACTCCGTCAGCCAGCACCGCTTCCTGACGGAGGTGGACTCCGCGGTGGTGATGGCCAATGCCTCCACCCGCTTCTCCGACGGAGGGGAGTTCGGCTTCGGTGCCGAGATCGGCATCTCCACCCAGAAGCTGCATGCTCGCGGCCCGATGGGACTGCGGGAGATCACCGCGAGCAAGTGGCTGGTGGTGGGGCAGGGCCAGGTGCGGCCGTGACCCGACTCCCATCATGCGCGTCGGGGCCTGAGCGTTCACGTCGCTGTGGGATGATGGCCCGGTCACCCGTGGAAAGGCTTTCAAGAACATGACTGACCAGCTCGTGATCCTCGCCGAGTCCGGCACCCTCGCCAGCGGCGGCGTCCCCGCGCCCGCGATCGGCATCGGGATGTTCCTGCTGCTGATGTCCCTGCTGGGCCTGACCTGGCTCACCGGTGGTGCGCACCACCGCAGCCTGGACAAGAAGAAGAACAGCACCGGTTCCGACGACTGACCTCGTGGAGCTGCAGCGACGCCGGATCGGCGTGATGGGCGGGACGTTCGATCCCATCCATCACGGCCACCTCGTCGCCGCCAGCGAGGTCCAGAGCGTCTTCGGGCTGGACGAGGTCGTCTTCGTCCCCACGGGCAGGCCGTGGCAGAAGGAGGACCGGGACATCTCCGATCCGGAGCACCGGTACCTGATGACGGTCGTGGCCACGGCCGCGAACCCGGTGTTCACCGTCTCGCGGGTGGACGTCGACCGTCCCGGTGCCACCTACACGATCGACACGCTGCGGGACCTGCACCGGGAGCAGCCGGAGGCGGATCTGTTCTTCATCACGGGTGCGGATGCGCTGCAGAACATCCTGACCTGGAAGGACACCGAGGAGATCTTCGAGCTGGCGCACTTCGTCGGCGTCACCCGGCCGGGTCACGAGCTCGACACCTCGGGTCTGCCCGATGACGGCGTCACCCTCATCGAGGTCCCCGCGATGGCGATCAGCTCCACCGACTGCCGCACCCGGGTCGCAGCGGGCGCACCGGTCTGGTACCTGGTCCCTGACGGTGTCGTCCAATACATCAACAAGTACGCCCTCTACACAGGAGGTGACGGCCGATGACCGAGCCCCAGACCACTCCACGGCGCGGACGCCGCGCCCGTGAGCTGAGCCCCGAGGAGAGCGCCGCTCTGGAAGCCCGCGCCGCCATGGAGTCCACGCGCGAGCAGCAGGCCGTGCCCGGAGTCAGAGGAGCCGTGGCGCCTCCGACCGCCGATGCCCAGCGGCCCACGCTGCGCAAGTTCGGGCGCCGCGCCCGCATCATCGAGCTCAGCGAGGAGTCCGCGCCGGGCGCCGAGGCGAAGCCGTCGGCCGCCGACGGCGGGAGCGTGAGCACCCTCACGCACGATCACGACGGCGTGGAGTTCGGCGAGCTGTCGGTCACCGAGGCCCCCGAGCCGAAGCCCGCGCCCCGCTTCGACGGCAAGGTGCTGCACCGTCCCGAGCGCTCCGGCGGCCGCGCCCTGGTGTGGCTGGTGTGGGCTCTCATCGCCGTTGCGATCGTCGCGCTGATCGCTCTGCTGCTGACCGGGGTCATCGGCCCCGCCGAGGCGTCCCGGGCGGATGCCGCCCTGCTGGATCTGTTCATCGACCGTCCCGTCCTGGAGGAAGCTGCCGCGTGAGCGCCCCCGAAGAATCCCTCGATCTCTCCCGTGTGGCCGCGCAGGCTGCCCTCGACAAGCTCGCACAGGAGGTCATCGGCCTCGACGTCTCCGAGCTGGTGGTGATCACCGATGTGTTCCTCGTGTGCAGCGGGGACTCCGAGCGTCAGGTCTCCGCGATCGTGGACGGCATCGAAGGGGCGCTGCTGACCGAGCGGCGCCGCAAGCCCCTGCGCCGCGAGGGTGAGCGGGATGCCCGCTGGGTGCTGCTGGACTACGGCGACATCGTCGTGCACGTCCAGCATGCCGAGGACCGCGCTTTCTACGCGCTCGAGCGGCTGTGGCGCGATGCGCCCGTCATCGACCTGCAGACCGATCAGGCCGCTGCGGAGTGAGGGTCACGCGCTCCCGTCTGATCCTGGTGCGCCACGGCCAGACCGACTACAACCGTGACGGCCGGCTGCAGGGGCAGGTGGACATCCCCCTGAACGCGACGGGCATCCGTCAGGCGGAGTCCCTCGCCGCGGCCGTCGCCGCCGACCCGCCGGACGTCATCGTCGCCTCGCCGCTCGAGCGCGCGCTCGAGACGGCCCGGATCATCTCCCGTGATACCGGCCTCGAGGTCGACACCGATCCGGCCTTCCTCGAGCGCGGCTTCGGGCTCTGGGAGGGGCTCAAGGGGGAGGAGATCAAGCGCCGCTGGCCTGCCGAGCACGCGGACTGGCGGGCTCACCGCCCTGTGCGCGGGCTCGACGTCGAGGACCGTCCCGAGGTGGGGGAGCGGGTCGCCGCAGCCTGCCGCGAGCTGGTGGCCGAGCATGACGGCGGCACCGTGATGGTGGTGGCGCATGGCGCCGCGATCACGCTCGGGATCACCTCGCTGCTCGGGCTGGACACCAACGGGTTCCGAGGCCTTGCAGGGCTCGAGAACTGCCACCGCTCCGTGCTCGAACCGCTCATCGGCGAGCCCGCAGACGGGCTGATGAGGTTGGCGTCACACAACCTGCCCCCGGATTTCACGTGAACTGGCCGGCGGGGTAATATCGATGAGTCGCCTGCGGGCGGCACCCGATACGGGGCTATGGCGCAGTTGGTAGCGCGCTTCCATGGCATGGAAGAGGTCAGGGGTTCGAATCCCCTTAGCTCCACTCGAGAAACTCTTGAGACAGTGACTCGTTCAGAAGGGCCCCACCGGATGGTGGGGCCCTTCTGCGTCGTGCCGATGTGCAGTCCGGCCCCGGAGCTCCTCCGCAGCCGAGACCGGATCGAGACCTCTGTGCTCCCGCTCCTGCTGTACTGTGACTGACATCCCTTCTGAGAGCGCTCTCAGGCAGTGTCGCTCTGAGAGCGCTCTCAGACATAGAACGCAGGACTGGACGAAGGAGTTCACCATGAAGTTCACGCGCAGGATCGCTCTGGCCGCCTCTGCGGCCACCGCTGCCACCGCGGCGATCGCAGGCTGCAGCAGCTCCGGCGGAGGGAGCGGCGGCGGCGACGGCGGCGACGTCGAGCTCACCGTCGCGACCTTCAACGAGTTCGGCTATGAGGATCTCTTCGCGAAGTACGAGGAGGAGAACCCCGGCGTCAAG
>JAAZLF010000242.1 GCA_012799425.1 Actinomycetales bacterium
CGCCACCGACACCCGTCCCCGCTCGGCGCTCAGCCGGCGGGGCCTCTTGGCCGTTGCCGCAGCAGTCCCCGTCGGCGCAGCGGTGGTCTCGACCGCTCCCGCTCAGGCGGACCCGACGGTGACGGACGGCGAGACCCGGATCGTCGAGGTCCCGCTGGCCGAGGCCCCGGACCGCGACGTCGACGAGGTCGGCACCGTGCGCGTGCTCGAGGGCCCCGCGACCATGGTCGCCGCGACATGGGAGGGGGAGACCCCGCACCAGATCCGGGTGCGCGGGCTCTCCCAGGCAGACGGCACCTGGGGTGAATGGTACGACCTGGATGTCGACGAGGAGATCGTCGCGGCCGAGGCCGCCGACGTCGACGACGAGACCGGCGCCGAGAGCGCCGGCGAGGGCCGTCCGGCCGCGGAGCCTGTCTGGCTGGACCCGGTGGACGAGATCGAGTTCCTCGCCATCAGCGACGGCACCGATGTCTCGGAGCGCGTGACCGCCCACGTCATCACCACCTCGCCCACGCCACAGGAGGCCTCGCAGGGCGTGCAGACTTTCAGCATGCGCTCCGCCTCGAGTGCGAACGTCGACACCGGGCCCAGCGGGCCCTCGATCATCTCCCGTGCCGCCTGGGGCGCGACCGAGTCGTGGACCCGCGGCACCAGTGCGTCCGACTCGCTGCGTGCCGTGGTGCTGCACCACACCGCCGGTGCCAACGGGTACTCGCGCGCGAGCTCTCCACAGATCGTCCGAGGGATCCTGAGCCATCACACCCGTACGCTCGGCTGGGCGGATATCGGCTACAACGTGCTCATCGACCGCTTCGGCCAGATCTACGAGGGCCGCAAGGGCGGGCTGCACCGCAACATCGTCGGCGCGCACGCGCTCGGTTTCAACACCGGCACCTTCGGCATCTCCGTGATGGGCAACCACCAGAGCTCCCAGGCGAGCTCGGCGGCGCAGGCCGCCATCATGGAGGTCGCCGCGTGGAAGCTGGGCGCGACCTTCCATACGGACGCGAACCAGCAGGCCTCGTGGACAGTGGGGGTGGACGGCACGCGGTGGCCGCGCGGCACTGTCAGGAGCCTGCCGAGGTTCTTCGGGCACCGGGACGTCAACAGCACCTCGTGCCCGGGCAATGCGCTGTACGGCCGTATGGCCGACCTCCGCTGGGGCATCAACACGCGGATCGGCAAGACCTGGCGCAACCACTACAACGCCTTCCGTGACGGTGGGGCCGCGAGCAAGCTGGGGACCGTCACCCATGGTGCCCGCACCGAGGGCTCCCATACCGTGACACGTCTGACCAAGGGCCTCATCGTCTCCGGCAGCGGGCTCCATGCCCGCGGGCGTGCGACCACGGCATCCTTCCTCGCGAACTGGGAGAGCGCGTGGGGCCGTCCGATGGCGCACTACCGCCAGGACGGCGACCGGTACGTGCAGGCCTTCGACAAGGGCGTCGCGGCGCGGGAGAACGGACGCAACCGCTTCGTGCCCCGGCACTTCGACGATGTCTCGCCGACCAACGCATTCTTCCTCGAGATCGGCGATCTCGCGGAGCGCGGGATCACCGCGGGCTGGCCGGACAACACCTTCCGTCCACTGCGCAACTGCCGCCGAGACGAGATGATCGTCTTCCTCTACCGGGCCATGGGCTCGCCGAGCTTCACCCCGCCCCGCACGTCTCCCTATGAGGACGTCAGCCCGAGTGCGGAGTTCTACCCGGCGATCACCTGGGCGCGGAGCGAGGGGTACGCGAAGGGCTGGGACGACGGCACGTTCCGTCCTGGGGATCCGACGCGCCGGGACCAGGTCGCGGCGTTCTTCTACCGTGCTGCCGGATCGCCGCGGGTCTCGGGAAGCTCGACCGGTTTCAACGACGTGCCGTCGAGCCACGTCTTCGCCAAGGAGATCCGCTGGATGTCTCAGGCCGGGATCTCCCGAGGCTGGTCCGACGGCACCTTCCGACCGACGGTGCCGGTCACCAGGGAGCAGATCGCCGCGTTCTTCATGCGCTGGCTCAGCGTGACCGGGCGGCTCTGAGCGCGGCGTGAACGTGTCAGAACGTCGCATGGGACGCCGCCGCGAACGTATCCACCTCGTGTCCTGGGCGGGCTATCCCAACTACGGGGACGAGCTCATCACCGCTCGGTGGCTGCGCTTCCTCGCCCGTCACCGGCCGCATGCCGAGGTACGCCTCGACACCCGCTTCCCGGGCATGACCGCCGCGCTGTTCGGTGGCATGCACCCGCGCCTGATCGCGACCGACGCCGTGTTCCGCGCCCTGGACGCGGCGATCCACCACGAGCAGAGATCCATCGGTGCGCTCGTGAAGGATCTCGGGACGCCTCACTTCGACCTGCTGCTCGAGGATCTGCGTGCGGCGGATACCGTGCACGTCCTGGGAGGCGGCTGGCAGAATCGGCGCTGGGCCGAGAACGCGCTGGTGCTGGATGCGGTGCGGGCCGTCTCGGAGATCTCCGGTGCGCGCCTGCTGGCGACCGGCCAGGGGCTGATGCCTGCCGGCCCCGCTTCGTTCGAGGGCTTCGAACATGTCTCGGTGCGCGATCGGCCCAGTGCGGAGCTGCTGGGCCTCGCACGCGGCTACGACGACGCCTACCTCGGCGCGCCGACCAGGGCCCGTCGCCGCCGTACGTCCGGGGACGTGGAGGAAGTGGTGCTGTGCATCCAGGACGACCTCCAGGATGACGGCGCGCTGGAGCGCAATGTCGCCTACGCACGGGAGGCGGTGGCCGCGCTGGGGGTTCCGCGTGAGCGCGTGCGCTATGTCGAGGCGATCCCGGGAACCGATCACCCCGGCTACGCGGCACTGTCCGATGTGGTGGCCGAGGACGGCTTCATCCCCTTCGGCGGCATGTGGCGCGAGGGGCTCGGGATCGGGCCCCACCAGCTGTGGATCAGCACGCGCTTCCACCACCATCTGGTGGCCTCGCTCCACGGTGCGCGCGGTGTGGCGCTGGTGGGGGACACCGGGTACTACGACATCAAGCATCGCTCGATCGCCGAGCTCGGCTCGCACTGGACGGTGACGGCGGCCGAGGACTCGACCATCGGCGCTCTGCGCAGGATGCGGGCACCGGGCAGGTTCCGGGGGCCGGTGGCCGCGAAGCTGGCCGAGGCGCGAACCCTGTATCCCCGTCGGCGCTGATCCGCGGCGCGGTTCAGGCCGGTCCGCGGCCGGGCGCCCAGGCGTAGGAGGTCTGGGTGCCCGGCCTGGTCACGGAGTCGGCCGCGTACTGCGCACCCTCACGCACGGCGCTGAGCACGTCGCCGCTGCGCACCCACGCGTTGCTGAAGCAGCCGATGAAGGCGTCCCCGGCACCGGTTGTGTCCAGCGCCTCCACCTCGGGCGCGGCCACCAGCTCCTCGCCCGCCGCGTGCGCCCACAGCGCCCCGCGTGCTCCGAGCGTGACGATCACATTGCTGATCCCCGCTGTGATCAGCACGTCCGTCGCCTTGCGTATGTCCTCCAGGCTCGAGACCGGCATCCCCGTGAGCAGCTCGAGCTCCGATTCGTTGGGCACCAGGAACTCCACGCCGGTGATGCGTGCGAGGTCGAGCTCGGGGGAAGCGGGCGCGGGGTTGAGCAGAACAGGGATCCCGAGCTCCTCACCCAGGGTGATCGCGCGATAGACGGTCTCCATCGGGATCTCGAGCTGCAGCACGATGAGGTCGCAGCGGGCGATGTCCTCGCGGGCACGCTCGACATCCTCAGGGCTCAGCATGGCGTTGGCGCCCTTGACGATGATGATCGAGTTGTGGGAATCGGGATCCACGAAGATCGGAGCGACGCCGGAGGTCGCGTCGGTGCGCAGCACATGGGTGGTGCTGATGCCGTTGTCCTCGAAGTTCTTCAGCGTGGTGTCGGCGAAGACGTCGTTGCCGACGCGGGAGACCATCACCACCTCGGCGCCCAGGCGGGAGGCGGCGACGGCCTGATTCGCGCCCTTGCCGCCGCAGCCCATCGAGAAGCTGGGCGCCTCGACGGTCTCGCCCTCGCCGGGCATCCGATGTATGTAGGAGATCAGGTCCACCATGTTGGACCCGACGACTGCGATCGGCATATCATTGGCTCTCTTTCTCGTGGGCGGCGACCAGGCCGGTGGTCACCGAGTATCTCGTGCTCTCACCGGCGGCGAGGTGGAGCAGCGTTCCTCGCCGTTCCGCGGCCAGACGACCCTCCGGTCGGCTGGTGCCCGGCAGCACGAACGCGGCCACCTGCTGGTCCGGGTTCGACAGGATCCATCGCGTCGCGGTGGGGAACTGCGCGGCATCGAACCGGGTGAGGAACTCGAAGGCCTCCGAGTTCGCCATGCGGAAGGTCAGCGGGCCACCACCGGAGGGCAGCTCATCGACGAAGTGGACGATCTCCGGATCGAAGTCCTGTGCCTCGGCGAGCGAGTCCGGACTGATCTCGCCGCTGCGGAGCCGCTCGTTGAGACGCTCCCAATGCGGAGTCGGGGTCACATGCGCCGGAACGGTGTCGCGAAGGCGGAGAGCATCCGGGGGCAGCGACTGGGTCATTGTCGCGTCCTCCAGGAACCGGTAGTTGAGGTGGCACATGTACTGCAGAGGCATCGAGGCGTGCGCAGAGAGGTTGGTGACCTCGAGGTCGATGTCGAACAGCGCTGAGCCCGCGCGCATGGTCACGGCCGGGGTCGCCCGGTAGCGATGGCCGAAGCCCATCACGTGCTCATGATGCGAGCGGAGGGTGACAGCATCCTCGGCGATCACCAGCTGTGCGGACTCCATCTCGGCGCAGGCGAACTCGCCGTGCAGCTCATGGTCGTCCTCGGGCGAGGGGCATCCGGCGGCGAGCAGTCCCGAGTGGAAGGCGAAGCAGCCGTAGGTCTCAGC
>JAAZLF010000243.1 GCA_012799425.1 Actinomycetales bacterium
CCCGCCGCGCGGAGACCCGCCGGAGGGAGGACGCCGCGGCGCGGGAGGCGGCGTCCGCGCCGACCACCGGAGTGCGGCAGGCACCGCCGGCACCTCCCGCCGTGGGGCCGACGGGGATGCGCCAGGCGCCTGTCTCACCGGCGCCGACGGGCCCTCGGCAGGCACCGCCGCAGCCCTCCGTAGCGCCTCGCCAGGGGCACTCCGCCCCCGCGCAGCAGTCGGCACCGCCCCAGCGCTCGGCACCGCCGCAGCAGACCGCTCCGCCGCAGCACTCCGCGCCGGGGCGCCATCCGTCCGCACCGGGCCCGCAGTCCGCGCCGTGGGAGCACACCGGGCCCGCCCCGGCCTCCCAGCAGCCGCCGGCGGCTGCTGCGCCAGAGCAGGACGGAGGAGAGGACGACTCCCCCACCCAGGAGCGCCGCATCGATACGATCCTGCCGCACTGACCTCCCCGGCGTCACCGCCTGAACGGGACCGCGCCCCTCGCTCGTCCTGTGCCACCATCGGAGCATGCGTGCGGTGCTCCAGAGAGTCGACGGTGCTGAGGTCCGGGTCGACGGCGAGGTGGTCGGTTCGGTCGAGGGCGAGGGTCTGCTGGCCCTGGTCGGCGTGACCCATGACGATGGGCCCCAGCAGGTCGCCACGATAGCCCGGAAGATCTGCGAGCTGCGCATCCTCGAGGGTGAGCGCTCGGTGCTCGACGCCGGGGCGCAGGTGCTGGTCGTCTCTCAGTTCACCCTCTATGGCGATGCGCGCAAGGGTCGCAGGCCGTCCTGGAGCGGCGCTGCCCCCGGCCCCATCGCCGAACCGCTCGTGGACCAGGTGGTGGAAGCGATCCGCGAGCGCGGAGTGACAGCGGCGACCGGTCGCTTCGGCGCGATGATGCGGGTGGGGCTCATCAACGACGGCCCCTTCACGATCCTGCTCGAGGCCTGAGCCCCGGGCTCCCCTCAGCCGAGCAGCAGCGCGGAGAGCTCGGCGACGGTCTGGACGCGCGGGAGCTCCGCCTCCTGCCCGTTCAGCGCTCAGCCCGAGCGCGCCCTATGGGCAGGAACTGCGCCCGCTCTCCCCCACCGTTAGGCTGTGGGGCATGACCTACACACTCGTGCTGCTCCGCCACGGCGAGAGCGACTGGAATGCGAAGAACCTGTTCACCGGCTGGGTCGATGTGGCCCTGACGGAGAAGGGCGAGACGGAGGCCGTCGACGGCGGCGCGCTGCTGAAGGAGGCCGGCATCCTCCCCGATGTCGTCCACACCTCGCTGCAGCGCCGGGCCATCATGACCGCGAACCTCGCCCTGGATGCCGCGGATCGTCACTGGATCCCCGTCAAGCGCGACTGGCGCCTCAACGAGCGCCACTACGGCGCGCTGCAGGGCATGGACAAGGCCGAGATCCGCGAGAAGTACGGCGAGGAGCAGTTCATGGCCTGGCGTCGTTCCTATGACACCCCGCCGCCGGAGATCGAGTTCGGCAGCGAGTTCAGCCAGGACCAGGACCCGCAGTACGCGGACCTCGGCGAGCAGCTGCCGAAGTCCGAGTGCCTCAAGGACGTCGTCGAGCGCTTCCTGCCGTACTGGGAGGAGGGCGTCAAGCCCGACCTGGTCGAGGGGAAGACGGTGCTGATCGCCGCGCACGGCAACTCCCTGCGCGCGCTGGTGAAGTACCTCGACGGCATCTCCGACGAGGAGATCTCGGGCCTGAACATCCCCACCGGCCAGCCGCTGGTCTACGAGCTGGATGAGAATTTCCAGCCCGTCGAGAAGGGCGGCCGCTACCTCGACCCGGTCGCCGCGAAGGCTGCGGCCGAGGCCGTCGCGAACCAGGGCAAGAAGTGAGCTGACCCGCTCTGCCGAAAGGGGCCCCCATCTCGTCGAGGTGGGGGCTCCTGCGTGTCCGCGGTCGGGCCGGCGCCCGGCCCTCGCCGGGGCCCGCCCTCTGCGCAAGCGTCTCCTCCTTCCGTACCGAGCGCGACGGCGCCCGGGACCTCCGTACCACTGGCGAGAAAGGGCTCGACCGCTTCCCGGGCGCTCTGTTCCCGGGCGTGTCGCTCGCCGTCCGGACACTGTCCCCCGTCGGCGCTGACTCCGCGACCTGCGTGGGTGCCTCCTCGTGCCCACCACCCAGCCGCTCAGAGATCCGTCAATGGGTACAACTCCCCATTCAGAGGCCGGCTCGGCCATCCATAGCGTCGGAGCGCCGGGACCCCCGGCTCCGTTCTCCCGACGCACTGGACGAGGTATCCCCATGACGACCATCGCTCCCGACCGCAGAACATTCCTCAAGACCCTCGGCGTGACGGCCGCTGCAGGGCTCGGCACCCTCGCGATCGCCCCACGCGCCTCCGCCTCCGACGGCGTGGTGCTGCCCACCACCTATCTCCAGCAGCCGAACTTCTTCTACTGCGGGCCCACCGCCGTCTCGATAGCGCTGAGCGCGAAGGTGCAGCCGCCGAGCCTGGACACCCTCGCCGCCGAGCTGGCGACCACGGATGCCGGCACGAACTTCGGTGCCGTCTCCCCCGTGCTGACCGCGCGCCTGGCCGAGGCCACCTACCGAGACCACTGGATCGAGGGGACCGCCGGCTCCGCCACCGAGACCGATCTGCTGTGGGAGCGAGCCGTGACCAACGTGGATACCGGCTACGCGACGGTCTGCAACTGGTGGGTGGTGGCCGGGGAGTACCCGAACTGGGGCGGCAACGCCTCGGACATCTTCCACTTCGTCACCGTCGACGGGTACAACGCCGACGAACGCACCCTGCGCGTCGCCGACCCGGCGGGCTCCACGCTCAGCGGGACGCTGCCCTCACATCACTGGCTGCCGGTGGGCCAGGTCGCGACCTACTGCGCGGGACGTGGCTACTTCTGGTGAGCAGCACGCCCTCGGCGCTACCGTGTGCGCATGACCGATCGCCACGATGCCCCGTTCGAGATCCTCGGCGATCCGCCGCAGGTCGTCCGTGCCACCGCACCGCTGCCGCAGGACGCGGTCGCGCAGATGCTCACCGCGCCCTCGGCTCCGGCGCTGCTGGAGCAGCTGGGCATCACCGGGCAGGATCATGAGGAGCTGAGCGCACTGCTCGCCCCGGCGGCGGGGGACGTGAAGATCCTGCAGGAGATCACTCGCCTGGCGAACCTGCTGCGGGACCGTGCGGGGCTCGAGGTGCCTCAGGTGGATCTCGGGGCCGAGGCGGAGGCGCTGACCGCTCTCCAGCAGCGCCTGGTGCCCGGCGAGGGGCTGGTCGCGATCCTCGCGCTCGTGGTCAGCACGTCCACTGTCCGCGCCTGGCATCACGAGCGAGGCCTCTCCCCGGAGCTGTCCTGGCTGGTGCTCGCCGATCTCGGCCAGCAGATGCGGGTCCACCGTCGCAGCAGCGGACGGCTGGGCCTGCATCAGCTGCCATGGATGGCGCTGAACTGGGCGGGACGCCTCGTGCACCTGGGACGCCTGCAGTTCGATCTGCACCGTGCCGACGAGGGGACCGGCACGGAGCGCTGGGTGATCGGTGCGCACATCCCCGCGACCGGCCCGCTGACACCCGAGTCGGTGGAGGACTCCCTCGAGCGCGCGACCGCCTACTTCAGCACCCGCTACGCGGACCTGGGCGCCTCCCGCCCGGAGGGAGCGCCGAGCTTCGGCCGCGAGTTCCGCTGCAGCTCCTGGCTGGTGAACCCGACGCTCACCGAGGAGCTCGGCGAGCATTCCAACCTCGGCGCCTTCGCGCAGCGCTGGGAGATCATCTCCCGCACCCCGGGCGCCGACGGCGCCGCCTTCTTCGTCTTCGGCCGTCGCCCGCCGTACGACCCGCAGCACCTGCCTCGCACGACCCGTCTCGAGCGCCTGGTGGCGCAGAGGCTGGCCGACGGGCGGGGGTGGGAGACGGGGCTCGGCAGCCTCGTGCGCTGAGCGCACCGGGGCGGCCCGGCAACGCCGCTCGCGCCCGACCCCGCGAGCGCGAGGGGCCTCAGAACACCTCGTCCCCCTCGTCGTAGCGGTCCAGCACCTCGTCGAAGGCGGCCGCGAGCTCGATGCCCCGCGCCATCGAGACCGCGAACGCGGTCCTGGTGACCGCGAAGCCGATCTGCACCGCGAGCATGGCCCGTTCACGGGCATCCTCTCCCTCGAGCAGCTCCGCGAGCACCTCGACCATCTCGGTCTGCACCGACAGCAGGTTCCCGGTGGAGACGGAGTGCAGCCTCGGCTCCTTGGCCATCACCTGCTTCTTGAGCTCGCGCAGCTCGATGTCGTTGGGCGCCGAGGAGATCGCCTCGCGCAGCACCCTGCGCAGTGCCTGCTGGGGGCCCACCTCCTCCGCGCGGCGGCGCAGCTGCTCGGAGATCTCGCCGTCCCCGGCGCTCAGCACCCCGATGATCGCGGATTCCTTCGTGGTCCAGTGGTTGAAGAAGGTCCGCGTCGAGACTCCTGCACGATGGGCGATCGCCTCGACGGTGACCCCGCCCAGGCCATGCTCGTTGACGAGCTCGAGGGCGGCGCGGTGCATCGCGATGCGGGATTGGCGCTTCTTCAGCTCACGGAGCCCCAATGGCTGCTCGGGTTCGGTCATCTCATCGGTCACGCCCCCATGGTAGGTCCGACAGCTCACAGAATCTGCACTCAATGAAATAGTGCAGACACTGCACCTTGAAGCTGACATGTTCAGGCCGGAGCCCACCGGCGCGCTGCGGCCGGGAAGCGCCCGCCGACGCCCCATCCCTCGCTCCTTCCGCACGTGGCCCCTCTCTCCGGCGGTCGTCGGCCCCGCGATGCCGCGCACCGGCCCGGCGGGCGGCGAGGCCGTCTCGTCCCTCATCCCAGAGAGCACATCGCTCGTGAAAAGATGGGTGGATGCTGCTCGCCGACCACTTCCCGCCCACGCTGCCCGCCGCGCTCCAGGGGCGGCTCACCACACGCCTGCCGCTGCCGGCGGACGTGACCCCCGTGGCCGTGCTCCTCACGGCTGCGGCGCGCCGCTACGACCCGGAGGCCGCGGCCGACGAAGCGGCACTGCGTTCACGCATGGTGGGGCTGAAGTCCTGGGCTCGCAGGCAGGTCGTCGTGGTGCCGACCACCGCCGAGGGCACGGCCTCGCTCGAGCTGCCGCCGCTGGCGTGGATCGCGCTCGAGGACCGCGCGAGCGGGCGCACCAACGTCCAGTTCGTGATCTCCGCCGAGGCACCTGAACGGGAGGCTCTCGCCGCCGCGCTGCTGGACTGGGCGGTCGAGGTGGGCGGATCCTTCGCCCGCGCCCGCGGCGTGGAGACCACGAAGCTCACCACGGACGCGAACGAGCTCGACAGAGATCGTCAGCGCCTCCTCGAGGCGGCCGGCTACGAGATGGTGCGCTCCTGGCTGCACATGCGTCGCCCCGTCGCCCCTGAGGAGGCGACCACGCTGCCCGCACCGCGTGAGGGCACACGGGTGCGGCGCGTGCACCGGCACGATTCGGGGCTCCCCGTCGCCCAGGACGTCCGCACCGTGCACCGGATGCTCGAGGAGTCCTTCGCCGACCACTTCAACTCCTACCGGGAGTCCTTCGCCGAGTTCGTCCAGCGCCTCATCGAGGATCCGGGGGAAGCCGACTGGGACCACTGGTGGATCGCGGAGATCGAGCGTGAGGGCCGGTGGCTGCCCGCCGGCGGCCTCGTCGCCGCACCGATCCGCGCCACCGCGACCCGCGGACAGGGCACCTACCTGGAGTACCTGGGGGTGCATCGCAGCGCCCGCGGCCATGGCATCGCGAAGTCGCTGCTGCGCGCCGCGCTCCGGGACGCGGCCGAACGGGGGCGGGAGTTCGTCGACCTCGAGGTGGACGACGACTACCCCACCGGCGCTGACGGGATCTATGCCTCGATGGGCTGGGAGACCTTCGAACGCACCCGCTCCTGGCACGCGGCCGCACCCTCGCACCCCTCGCGCCTGCTCGAGCCGCCGCCCTCGGCCTGAAACCTCAGGCGACATCCTGGGGGCCTGCCCCCGCCGAGAGCGCCAAGGAACCTCGCCGCCTGTCGGTCGGCGGCGGGCATTCCAGGCGCGACGGCGGGGCTCAGGCGGCCCGGCTCACTCCCACTCGATGGTCCCCGGCGGCTTGGACGTGATGTCGAGGGTGACGCGGTTGATCTCGCGGACCTCGTTGGTGATGCGGGTGGAGATGCGGCTGAGCACGTCATAGGGCACCTTGGCCCAGTCCGCGGTCATCGCGTCATCGCTGGTGACAGGGCGCAGCACCACGGGGTGGCCGTAGGTGCGGCCATCGCCCTGCACGCCCACGGAGCGCACATCGGCCAGCAGCACCACGGGGCACTGCCAGATGGTGCGGTCCAGGCCGGCCGCGGTCAGCTCGGCGCGAGCGATCGCATCGGCCCGCCGCAGGATGTCCAGGCGCTCCTCGGTGACCTCGCCGATGACACGGATGCCCAGGCCGGGTCCCGGGAAGGGCTGGCGCCAGACGATCTCGTCGGGCAGGCCCAGCTCGGAGCCGACGGCCCGCACCTCGTCCTTGAACAGGGCGCGCAGCGGCTCGACCAGCTCGAAGGAGAGATCCTCGGGCAGCCCGCCCACGTTGTGGTGGCTCTTGATGTTCGCCGCGCCGTCGCCCACACCGGACTCGACCACGTCCGGGTAGAGGGTGCCCTGGACGAGGAACGCCTTGGCCTCGGCGTGCAGGTCCGCACCCTCGCCCTCGACGACGCCCTGCTCGCGCAGGATGTCCGCCTGGGCCTTCTCGAAGGTGCGGATGAACTCGTGCCCGATGATCTTGCGCTTGGTCTCGGGGTCGGTGACGCCCGCGAGGGCGGTGAGGAACTGCTCCTCGGCGTCGACCATGACGAGCTTCGCCCCGCCGGTGGAATCGCCGAAGGCCTTCTCGATCTGTGCGGACTCGTCCTGACGCATCAGACCGTGGTTGACGTACACGCAGGTGAGACGGTCACCGATCGCGCGCTGCACGAGGGCTGCGGCGACCGCGGAGTCCACCCCGCCGGACAGGGCGCAGATCGCGGAGCCCTCGCCGATCTGGGTGCGGATCCGCTCGAGCTGCTCCTCGATGACGTTGCCGGTGGTCCAGGCCGGCTCGATGCCGGCGCCGCGGTAGAGGAAGTTCTCGAGGACCTCCTGGCCGCGGTCGGAGTGGCCCACCTCAGGGTGCCACTGCACGCCGTACAGGCGCTTCTCGGAGTTCTCGAACGCGGCCACGGGGCTCGCGGAGGAGGTCGCGACCACGTCGAAGCCGGAGGGCGCCGCGGTGACCGAGTCGCCGTGGCTCATCCACACGTTCTGCTCGAGGTCCTGCGCGCTGAGCAGCTGCGAGGTGCCGTCGACGCTGTCCAGGCGGGTCGCGCCGTACTCGCGCACGCCCGTGGGGGAGACAGTGCCGTCGAGCGCGGCGGCCATCGACTGGAAGCCGTAGCAGAGCCCGAGCACGGGGACCCCGGCCTCGAGCAGCGCCGGATCCAGGCGCGGGGCGCCCTCGGCGTAGACGGAGCTCGGCCCGCCGGAGAGGATGATCGCGCGCGGACGCTTGGCGAGGATCTTCTCCGTCGGCATCGAATGCGGGACGACCTCGGAGTAGACCCGGGCCTCCCGCACGCGGCGGGCGATGAGCTGTGCGTACTGGGCGCCGAAGTCGACGACGAGGACGGGGAGCTGGTCGGTGTCGTTCACGCACCAGAGTCTACGTGGCCGCGAGTGGCGCAGAGCCGCGGCCCGCCCTGCGGCGGCGCAATCCTCGTCACGCTTCGCGGCAGGGGCCGGCCTCAGAGGCGCTCTTCATCCTGCAGGGTGGGCCGACGGGTGAGGTCGCTCTCGACCGCCTGCTGGGTCCAGCGCTCACCGAAGAAGGAAAGCACCGGCACCACGCCGAAGAACATCAGCAGCAGCATCCGCGGCAGCCCCCAGCGCATCTTCATCCACAGATCGAAGCCGAGCACCACGTAGATCATGTAGATCAGGCCATGGATCGGAGACCAGACGGAGGAGACCTGGTCCCAGAACGGGGAGACCGAGGAGAACCAGGTCTCGCCGCCGAAGACGACGTAGCGCATCACCATGATCACGACCAGCACGAGCAGCGCGATGCCCTCCACGATCGACGCCACGCGGAAACGGGCGAAGGAGGTCCTGCAGGCGACTTCGTCGAGGGGGCGGGGAG
>JAAZLF010000244.1 GCA_012799425.1 Actinomycetales bacterium
CCACCGCCAGCTCGGAGGCGGAGGAGGCGCCCTGGCGCATCATCGCCGCCGAGAGCCGGGCCGCGCCGCGCCGGGTCAGCGGCCGCGACCGGCCCGCCCCACGGGAGGAGCGCGAGGACACGGGCCCGCGCCCGTAGCCGCGCAGCGCCTCGAAGGAGTCGTTGGTGAGCAGGCCCGCGAAGGCCAGGTCCCACAGCGCCTGATGCAGATCCGGGGGAGCGACCGCCTCCCCGCCGTCGGCGAGCGCGCCGAGGATCTCCCCGTGACGCAGCGCGCCGGGGGTACCGCGCAGCAGTGACAGCAGCCGCTGGGCGAGGGACCCTTCGGCGAGGCCTGCCGCAGCCTCCTCGAGCGCCTCGCCATCGAGGCCGAGCGGCAGCGCGTCGGCGAGATGGAGGCGGATCCAGCCGTCGTCCCCGCCGAGGCGACCGTGCCCCGTCCACACCAGCTCCCCGGAGGCGAAGGCCGCATCCAGCTCAGCGGGGGTGATATCCGGCAGCCGGGCCGGCAGCACCTGGGACTCCCAGGCCGACAGCGGCAGGGAGACGCCCGCGAGCTGGTCCACCACCGACAGCAGACCGTCGCTGCCGCTCCACGCCGCCCGCTCCCGTCGGCCATCCGGGCGGCGGCCGGCCAGGTGCTGCCACTGGCCGAGGAACCGTGCATAGACCGGACCGGCCACCGGCGCGATCTCGCGCCGGGAGGCGGCGAGGCTCGCCCGACGGATGCGCCGCAGCACCTCGGCATCCACCCACTCCTCACCCTCCCGGCCGGGAGTGAACTCTCCCTGCTGGAGCACCCGCTGCTCGGTGAGCTGCTCGAGAGCGCCGCGCGCGACCCCGGGGGCCAGGCCGAAGGCTTCCACCGCCGCGGCGGCCTGGAAGGGGCCCCGCCCGCGCGCCCAGCGGGACAGCAGCTGGGCGACCGCATGATCCACCGGCTCCAGATGCGCCTGGGGCAGGCCCGGCGGCAGCGCCGTGCCGAGCGCGTCGCGCAGCAGACCCGCATCCTCGACCGCGGCGAAGTGCTCCCGCCCGGCAAGACGCACCGCGATGAGCCGGCGCGCCCGCTGCAGCTGCTCGAGCTCCGCCTCCAGCTCCACGCCCTCGGCGCAGCGCTCCGCGAGCTCCTCGTGCGTCAGCGGTCCCAGCCGGCGCAGCGCGTCCGCGATCTGCTCACCGCTGCGCAGGGCCCGCTCGGCGGTGAGCCCCTGGAGCCTCTGCTCCACCTCGGCGATCACACCGGCATCCAGCAGCTCGCGCAGGCTCACCGAGCCCAGCAGCTCCGCCAGCAGGGACTGGTCCAGGGCGAGCGCGGCGGTGCGCCGCTCGGCCAGCGGGGCATCCGCGTCGTAGATGAACTGCGCGAGGTAGCCGAACAGCAGCGAGCGGGCGAAGGGCGAAGGGGTCGCGGTCTCCACCTCCCGCACCTCGAGACGACGCCTGCCCACCTGCGTCATCAGCTCCACCAGGGCGGGCAGGTCGTAGACGTCCTGCAGGCACTCGCGCGCCGCCTCGAGCATGATCGGGAAGTCCGGGTGTGGCCGTGCCACCTCGAGCAGGTGCGAGGAGCGCTGACGCTGCTGCCACAGCGGGGCGCGCTGGTTCGGGTCCCGCCTGGGCAGCAGCAGGGCGCGGGCCGCGCATTCGCGGAAGCGGGCGGCGAACAGGGCGGAGGAGCCGACGAGACGGCGCACCTCCTCCTCGATCTCCTCGGGGGTGAATACGAACAGGTCCGCCCCGGGCGGTTCCTCCCCGTGCGGGATCCTCAGCACGATCCCGTCGTCGGCAGCCATCACCTGGCCGTCCAGCCCGTACCGCTCCTCCACGCGGGCGCCGACGGCCAGCGCCCACGGACCGGTGATCCGCTGCCCGTAGGCGCAGTGCAGCACCACCCTCCAGTCACCGAGCTCGTCGAGGAACCGTTCGACGACCAGCTGCTGCGGGCCGGGGACCG
>JAAZLF010000245.1 GCA_012799425.1 Actinomycetales bacterium
CACCCTCGGACGGTGGATCGGCCGTCCGGGCGAGGTGGAGGTCGGAGTGGTCACCGCCATCATCGGTGCCCCGGTGCTGATCGCCCTGGTCCGCCGAAGGGCGGTGAGCGGACTGTGAAGGACCTCCAGCATCCCCGGGACGCAGTGGACTTCGGATACACCTCCTGGACAGTGCGGGGAACATGGTTCTCCCTGCGCCTTCCCGCCAGGTCGCTGATCCTCTCGGTGGTGCTCTTCGCTGTCGCGCTCGCCGCAGTGCTGGTGGCCATCACACTGGGCGACTATCCGATCGGGATCGACCAGGTGCTCACCGTCCTGACCGGTGGAGGCGCGGCTTTCGAGCAGCTGGTCGTGCTCAGCTGGCGAGCGCCGGTCGCGATCGCGGCCATCGTGTTCGGGGCGATGCTCGGCATCGGGGGCGCGATCTTCCAGTCCCTGACCCGGAATCCCCTGGGCTCACCCGACGTGATCGGCTTCGACGCCGGCTCCTACACCGGCGTCGTGGTCACGATGCTCGTGTTCGGCTCTCGCGGCTACTGGTCGATCGCCGCCGCAGCGATCCTCGGCGGCGCGGTGACCGCCGGTGTCGTCTACGCGCTCTCGTACCGTCGCGGCATCCAAGGATTCCGGCTGATCATCGTCGGGATCGGCGTGTCCGCGATGCTCGGTTCGCTCAACGCCTACCTGATCACCCGCGCCGACGTCGAGGACGCCATGACGGTGGGCTTCTGGGGAGCTGGTTCCCTGAACCGGGTGACCTGGCAGAACCTGCTGCCATCGCTCGTGATCGCGGCCGTGATCGTGGCCGCCGCCGTGCTGCTGTCGCCGGCCCTGAGCCGGCTCGAGCTGGGAGACGACAGCGCCGTCACCCTGGGCACGCGGACCGGCCCCGCACGAGCAGGGCTGATCGTGGTCGGCGTTGCCACCGTGGCCCTGGTGACCGCTGCCGCCGGCCCGATCGGATTCATCGCGCTGGTCGCCCCGCAGCTGGCCCGGCGCCTGACCCGCACCCCGGGGGTGAGCCTGCTGGCCGCGGCGGCGATGGGCTCGGCTCTGCTGGGATGCGCGCATCTGCTGGCTCTGCTGATCGGTGCGGTCCACCGCCCGATCCCCGTCGGCCTCCTCACCGTCTGCCTGGGCGGGAGCTACCTGATCTGGCTGCTGATCCGGGAGACCCGTTCCCAGATGGGCGCCGCCCGATGACCCTGACATCGACCGCACGGAGGAGCCCTGTGAGCCCAACGCCCGGAACCGCCCCTCTCGCCCTCGAGGACGCCTCGATCGGCTACGAACGCAGCGTGATCTCCCGCGCGCTCTCCCTCGAGATCCCGGACGGATCCTTCACTGCGATCATCGGCCCCAACGGCTGCGGGAAGTCCACACTGCTGCGAGCCCTCGCGCGAGTGCTGGCCCCGAGCCGGGGCCGCGTGCTGCTGGACGGCAGAGAGATCTCGTCCTACCCGTCCAAGGAGGTGGCGCGACGTCTCGGCCTGCTGCCCCAGACGTCCCTGGCCCCGGACGGGATCCGTGTGGCTGATCTGGTGGGCCGTGGCCGCGCACCCCACCAGGGCCTCTTCCAGCAGTGGCGGACCTCCGACGAGGCGGCCGTCGCCGCAGCTCTGGAGGCCACGCACCTGACGGACCTGTCCGAGCGCCTGGTCGACGAGCTCTCGGGCGGCCAGCGACAGCGAGTGTGGGTGGCGATGCTGCTGGCGCAGGAGACGCCGATCATCCTGCTCGACGAACCGACGACGTTCCTGGACATCGCTCATCAGTACGAGCTGATGGAGATGTTCCGCTCCTTCCACGAGGACGGGAAGACGATCATTGCAGTGCTGCACGACCTGAACCAGGCGGCCCGCTACGCCGACCATCTGATCGTCCTGCGCGACGGAGCCGTCGTCACCACCGGGACCCCGGGCGAGGTCATCACCGCCGAGCTGATCCAGAACGTCTTCGGACTGGCTGCCCTGGTCCTGCCCGACCCCGTCACCTCCACCCCCGCGGTGGTCCCGCTGGACCCCCGCCACCCCACCACCCCACCGACCCAGAAGGATCCACGATGACCGCTCGTACCCTGTCCCCCTTCCACGGCCCGAACCGCACCGGTGAGCTCCAGCTGAGCTTCCAGGAAGCGATAGTCCGCCGCGACCTGACGGTGTCGCGCACCGAGGACATCACCCCGCGCTACCGACGGATCGTGCTCACCGGGGAGGACCTGGAGGCCGGATACCCGTTCCGCCGCTTCGCGCCCCTCGATCACGTCAAGGCGTACTTCCCCGACGCGGAGTCGGGTGAGATCGTCGCGTACCGACAGACCGCCGAGGGCGGCTGGGAGGTCGACAGCGACACGGGGCACCCGATCCGCCGTGACTACACGCCCAGGGCCTGGGATCCGCAGGCCCGCGAACTGTCCCTGGACTTCGTGCTGCACGACCACGGCGTCGCCGGCCCGTG
>JAAZLF010000246.1 GCA_012799425.1 Actinomycetales bacterium
CGAGGACGACCACCCCGACGAGGCGGTCTCGGCCTTCTTCCGTCGGCTGTACCGCAGCCCGCGCACCGGCGATCTGATCGCGATGGAGTCCCGGGCCCGCGCCTTCCCGGCCGGGCTGGCGCGGATGATCCGCTGGCGCGACACCACCTGCCGCGCTCCCTGGTGCAACGCAAGGATCCGCCACAGCGACCACGTCGTCCCCCACCACCTCGGCGGGGCCACCAGCTACGCGAACGGCCAGGGGCTGTGCGCACGCTGCAACCTGCTCAAGGAGCACGGCCTGTGGATCCTGAGCCCGCTCAGCGGCTCCCGCTCCGGCGGCGACGTCGTCGAGGGGCCGCCGGAGAGGCGCTCCGATCCGTCGGCGCCACCGGGAGCTTGGCTCTGGGTCAGCCCCCACGGAGCCGTCGGGGCGTCCCCCACTCCCCCGCTGATCTCGCCATGGCCGGATCCCCCGTCCGATGGGGGCGTCCATGAAGGCCCTGCACCACCCGGTCCGTCACCGGCCCCATAGGCCGGAAGGCGCCGTCGGCGTCCCACCGTCAGTGACCGAGCGGTGTCCCCTGGTGATGGCGCAGCAGCCAGCGCCCGCTTTCACGGACCCAGACGGAAGTGCGCTCGACGGCCCCCTCGGATCCCGTGGTGACGTAGCGCAGCAGCACCACACCCGGGGCGATCTCGTCGGCGACGAACTCCTCCGCCTCCACCCCGTCGAGCGGGGCGAGGTGAGCGAGGATCTCCTCGCGGTCGTAGCGGCGCCCGCTCGCACCGACCTCGCTGAAGGAGGGGTGCACCAGCTCGGCAGCGCTGGGCGGATCGGAGCGCAGAGCATCGCTGAGCAGTGCCTGCTCGCGGGCGGTGATCTGCTCGAAATCCGTCGCACCCGGGACTTCGGCCACCAGCACCGTCGCCTCCACCGCGCTCGAGCAGCTCGCCGCAGTGGGTGAGGAGGCCGGCTCATCGAACAGGCTGAAGAGATCGTCGGCCGGGGCGGGAGGCTCCGGAATCGCAGCGGGTGCCTCGCCGGACTCGGACGGGGTGCTCGCTCCGGGGTAGCCGGGGCCGATGTCCGGGTCCTGCTTCCGGGAGAAGGCGGTGGCGGCGGCATTCGCGCGCCGATCGGCGGCCTCGTTCATCGCGTGGCCGGAGTGGCCCTTGACCCACTCGAACTCGACGCTGCGCCCGGCGAGCGCGCGGTCGATGTCCTTCAGCAGCTCGACGTTCATCACGGGCTTGCCGTCCTTCTTGCGCCAGCCCTTGCGCTTCCAGCCCGGCATCCACTTGGTGACCGAGTTGATGACGTACTGGCTGTCGCACAGGACCAGCAGGTGCTGGTCGGCATCGACGGCGGTGGCCTCGAGCAGGTCGAGCACAGCTTTCAGCTCGCCCATGTTGTTCGTGCCGTGGGGCCAGCCGCCCGCGCGCCAGGTGTTGTCGTCGATGTACCAGGCCCAGCCCGCGGGGCCGGGGTTGCCGAGGGCGGAGCCGTCGGCCGCAGCAGTGATGGTCATGGAGGCAATGCTTCCAAGCAGGCGCGATGGTCCCCTCACACCCAGCGCGCCACGGTCATCCCGGCGGTGATGGGCGGCTGATCCATCGCCACCATCGCCGCGGGCAGCTGCTCGGCATCGATCACGCGGCCGACGGTCCCGGCGAGGTCCAGGCGCCCGGTGGCGACATCGTCGAGCAGCTCGGCGTACTCGGCCACCGCCAGACCATGGCTGCCGAGGATCTGCAGCTCCTCGGCGATCACACGGCCGATCGGCAGGGAGGGATCCGCCTCCTCGCCCAGCAGCAGCCCCACCTGCACGTGCCGGCCCCGTGGGCGCAGCGACTCGATCCCGGCACGCGCGGTGGCCGCCGAGCCGAGCGCATCGAGGCTGACGTGGGCGCCGCCGCCGGTCATCTCGCGGACGCGTTCGGCGACGTCGGGAGTCGAGGCCAGCGCCCTCGCGCCGAGGGCTTCGGCGGCGGCGAGGGCCGTCGCGGAGACGTCGACCGCGATCACCTCGGCGCCCGCGGCGAGCGCGACCATCACGCAGGCCA
>JAAZLF010000247.1 GCA_012799425.1 Actinomycetales bacterium
CGGCCACGATCTCTGGGCCGCCTGCCGCGCCCACATCGGCGAGCAGATCCCCGCCGCGATCCGCCGCGCCGGCTACGACCTCGACCTGCTCGACGACGACGTGCTGCCCGCCGTGGACCCCGCGGCCCATCCCGTCGTGATCCTGCCGCGGGTGGCCCGCCTGCCCGCCGCAGCGGAGGCCTGGCTGGACCGGGTGCGCGCGGCCGGCGGCACCGTGCTCGCCGTCGACTCCCCGGCCTATCCGGCAGGGATCCCGGTGTCGATGGGGGCCGATGAGTACGACGACGGCGAGCTGATCGACCACGCGACCCTCTCGATGGTCGGCGCCGCGGGCGCCGAGACCACCGGAGGAGGGGCCGACGGCGGGGGCGACGGCCCGCTCGCGAGCGCGCTGCGCGACATCCTGCCGCCGCCGCTGCGGCTCAGCGGCGACGGCGGTCAGGTCGGCACCGTGCGCCGGCGCCTGGCCGACGGCGCGCTGCACCTGCTCGTGAACACCGGCCCCACCCGCCGCACCCTCGAGGTCGCCCCGCGCACGCCCTGCGCGGCGCTGCGTCTGCTCGATCCTGCCGGTGGTCAGGAGCACGCGCTCCCCGTCGAGGGCGGCGAGATCGAGCTCCACCCGTACCAGGCGCTGCTGGTCCTGGCCGCTGACGAGGAGGCGGCCGAGGCAGCGCCGCCCGCGCTGAGCGTCGAAGAGCGCGACCCGCTGCGCCTGGACGGTCCCTGGACGCTCACCCGTGAGGGGGAGGGACCGCGATCGGTCACCCTGCCGTACCTGCTGCACGGCACCGACGCTGCGGACCTGCGGCCCCTGCTGCTGGAGACCGAGGTGGAAATCGACGAGAGCGCCGCCCGGGGCCCGCTCGTGCTGGATCTCGGGGAGGGCACGGCGCTGCCGCCGACGGGCGGAGGCAGCGGCTACCGTGCCCTGCTCGAGCCGCCGCTGCGCGAGATCGCCGCCGTGCTGGTGGACGGCGAGGAGGCGGGCCTGCTGTGGCGGCCCCCGTACTGTCTCGACCTCACCGGCCGGCTCCGCGCCGGGACCACGCGGCTGGGCCTGAGGATCCACGGCACCACCGCCGCGGCCGCCGCCCGCAAGGACAACGCCGAGGCTGCGGCCGCGCAGGTCGCGGCGGCGCATGCCGCCTATGGGGAGAGGTTCCAGCAGCAGGAGCTCGAGCGGATGCTGGACGGTGTCGCGACCGGCCTCGGTGCCGTGCCCGTGCTGCGCCGCTCAGACGGGTGAGGTGAGCGCCCGGCGGCGGGTGCGGGAGGTGACCGTGAGCTGCACCGCGGTGTGGACCAGCAGCACGATGCCCACCGCGGGGCCGGCGCCGAGAGCCACGGTCGCCAGCGCGGTGCTTCCCGTCGGGGAGAACATGACGCCGGGCAGCATCGAGAAGAATCCCGGCACCAGGAAGCCGGCCGAGAACACGAGCAGCACGAGCGCAGGCAGCACCAGCGCGTAGGGCGATCCGCCGGCGGCGCCCACGCTCAGCCACAGCATCACCATGCCGACCACGAGCGCCAGCATCGCGGGGACGGGAGCCGCTCCCCCTCCGAAGGTGATGGCGAAGGTGCGCATGACCATCGCGTAGCCGTACATGATCAGCCAGGAGCCGATCAGCATCATGATCGGCACCACCGCCAGCCCCGGCAGCGAGATCGCCAGGTGCGGCCCGGGGCGACGTCGAGCGATCAGCAGGGCGAGCCCCAGCCCGCCCACCACGGGGTAAAGCACCAGCGGCAGGCCCTGGCCGTACATCCCCATGCCCATCACGTCGACCGCTGCGGGCATGTTCTCGTACAGCCACATCATCAGCTGCGGCGCGAGCGACAGGCCCAGCGGGACGAGGCACAGCACGCTCACGCTGAGCAGCCCGGCCGAGCTGGCCAGGCCCGTGGCCACGACGCTCACCAGGAGCAGCAGTCCTCCCACCAGGGCGATCAGCGTCGGCGCCCCGTTCGATGAGGACAGGTAATCGATCAGGCCCCGGAAGTCGGCGGCGCGGGTCAGCATGAACTGCTGCCACGGCGTGCCCCCATACGTCACCAGGCCGACGGCCAGCGGCGTCACGACCAGCGCGTACAGCACGGTCAGCACGCGTGCGAGGATCCCGGAGCCCGCCCGCAGGGGTGCCGGCGAGGCCGCCGCAGGGTGGGGAGCGGAGGGGTCGTACGGCGAGGGTGTGTTCGCAGCGCTGCTCATCATGGCCTCCTGATGCCATCGTGGGCACGGGCCGCGGACCTCGTCGAGTCGCATCGCCCCCGCCTGTGCTCGTGGGATGAGCATATGTCCAAGATGATCCTTTCCGCAGACGAGTGCTGGAGGAGCCCCGCTGCGCGATAATGGCACGGCAACGAGGTCCCGGAGCTCCGCGGACCGCGGAGTTCTGCGAGAGGAGCGGGCTGTGACCGAGATGCGCGTGGTGGGCATGAAGGACGTGGCACGGCGCGCGGGCGTCTCCGTCGGCACCGTCTCCAACGTCCTCAACCGCCCCGACATCGTCTCGCCGGACCGTCGCGAGCGGGTCGAGGCCGCGATCGCGGAGCTCGGCTACGTGCGCAACGACGCGGCCCGGCAGCTGAAGCTGGGCCGCTCCAGCACCGTCGGCGCGATCGTGCTGGACTCCGGCAACCCCTTCTACGGCCAGCTCGTCGGCGGGATCGAGGCGGCGGCCGAGGACTCACAGCTGATGGTGATCGCCGGCAGCACCGGCAACCGTGAGCAGCGCGAGCGGCTCTACCTCTCCCTGTTCGAGGAGCAAAGGGTGCGGGGGATCCTGCTGGCCTCGACCGGCGGCAGCGCCGAGACCGTCGAGGCGATCCGCGGCCGCGGCACCCCGGTGGTGCTGGTCGAGAGCGATCCGGGCGAGCGCGGCTCCTCGGTGAGCGTCGATGACATCGCCGGCGGCGAGATCGCCGTCCAGCATCTGGCAGGGCTCGGGCGGCGGCGCATCGGCGTGGTCGCGGCGCGCCAGGATCTCCGGCAGGTCGCCGACCGTCTGCGGGGCGC
>JAAZLF010000248.1 GCA_012799425.1 Actinomycetales bacterium
ACGCCGATCCCCGGCTGCTGTCCTTCTGCACCGGCCACGGGATCACCGTGGGGACCATCCTCGAGGTCCACGCGGGCACGGAGTTCTCTGAGTCCCTCGAGGTCGCCGTGGTGACGGCGGGGACGCGGGTGGCGCTGGGCCGCTCGGCCACCGATGCGATCTGGGTGGCGGTCACGGCCCAGGCCTCACCGCAGTGACGCTCTGTCCACGCCCTCCGGGCTGTCTGCCCGGCCCGGCAGCGAAGACGGCGCCCGCCGGAGCGACCGGAGCAGGCGTGTGAGGATCCCGTACCGTGGCGCCAGCAGGTAGACGACGGTGAACAGCACCCCCTGGACGAGCACGATGAGTCCGCCGGAGGAGGCATCGACCCAGTAGCTCAGAAGGATGCCGAGCACGGAGGCGATCACCGAGAACGTCGGGGCGATCAGGAGCATCCTGCCGAACCGGTCGGTGAGCAGATGTGCGGTGGCACCGGGGATGATGAGCATCGCGACCACGAGGATCACGCCCACCACCTGCAGGGCGGCCACCGCGGTCACGGCGAGCACTCCCAGCAGGAGCACGCCGAGCCGCCTCGGCGACAGCCCGATGGCCTGCGCGTGCGCGGGATCGAAGGCATACAGCATCAGGTCGCGCCGCTTGAGCAGGAGCACCGTGAAGGCGAGGGCGGAGAGCACCCCGATCTGGATCAGGTCCCCGCGGGAGACGCCGAGGATGTTGCCGAACAGGATGTGTCCCAGATCGGTGTGGCTGGGCGTGATGGAGATCAGCACCAGACCGAGCGCGAACAGGGTGGTGAACACGATCCCGATCGCCGCGTCCTCCTTCACCCGGCTCGTCCCGCGGATCGCTCCGATGAGGACGACCGCGAGCACTCCGAAGACGATGGCCCCGAGCGCGAAGGGCACTCCCAGGATGTAGGAGAGGACCACGCCGGGAAGGACGGCGTGCGAGACCGCATCGCCCATCAGGGACCAGCCCACCAGCACCAGCCAGCAGGACAGCAGCGCGCACACGAGCGCCGCCGCCGTCGTCGCCGCCAGGGCGCGCACCATGAACTCGTACTGGAATGGTTCGATGATCAGGTCGAGCGGGGTCATCGGCCCTCCCCGCGGGCGAGCGGATCGAGCCCGAAGGCGCGCGCGAGCATCACCGGGTCGAGAGCGTCCGCGACGGGGCCCTGGAACACCACGCGGCGCAGCAGCAGGATCGCTGTGTCGGCCAGCATCGGCAGGGCATGCAGGTCGTGGGTGGTGACGAGGATCGTGCAGCCGTCCCCGGCACGCTCACGCAGCACGTCGACGATCGTGGCTTCGCTGCGCTTGTCGACGCCCGCGAACGGCTCGTCGAGCAGGAGCGTCCGGGCCCCCTGGGCGAGCCCGCGGGCGACGAAGGCGCGCTTCCGCTGCCCACCGGAGAGCTGTCCGATCTGGCGAGAGGCGAGAGCGGTGAGCTCCACGCGCTCCAGCGCCGCATCCACAGCCCGACGGTCCTCGGCTCGCGGCCGACGCGTCCATCCCTGGTGACCGTAGCGGCCCATCATCACCACGTCCCGGACGCTGACCGGGAAGGTCCAGTCGACCTCTTCGCTCTGCGGCACGTAGCCCAGCAGCCCGCGGCGACGCGCCCGCTCCGGCTCCACGCCGCCGATGCTGATGCGTCCAGCGGCGGGCGAGTTCATCCCCATGATCGCCTTGAACAGGGTGGACTTCCCGGAGCCGTTCATCCCGACCAGCCCGGTCACCTCGCCGGCGGCCACGCTCACCGTCACCTCCTCCAGAGCGGTGAGCGCGCCGTACCTCACCACGAGACCCTCCACCTCGATGCTCACGCTGCGCCGTCCTCTCCGGTGAGCCCGGCGACGATCGTCTCGGCATTGTGGCGGATCAGATCGAGATAAGTGGGGACGGGCCCGCCCGCCTCCGAGAGCGAGTCGACATAGAGGGTGCCGCCGAAGCGGGCGCCGGTCGCCTCGACCACCTGCCGCATCGGTGCATCCGAGACCGTCGACTCGCAGAACACCGCGGGAACGCCCTGCTCCTCCACGATCTCGATCACGGCGGCGATCTGCTGCGGGGTGGCCTCCTGCTCGGCGTTGACCGGCCAGATGTAGTGCTCTGTCAGCCCCACGTCCCGGGCGAGGTAGGAGAAAGCCCCTTCGCACGTCACCAGTGCACGCTCGTTCCGGGGGAGGCGCTCGACCTCGCCGATGAGCTCGTCCAGGATCTGCTGCAGCTGGTCCTTGTAGATCTCCGCGTTCGCCTCGAACTCCGTGCTGTGCTCCGGGGCGAGGTCGCTGAAGGCGGCGACCATGTTGTCGACGTAGATCTGCACGTTGGCCGGGCTCATCCAGGCGTGAGGATTCAGCTGTCCCGCGTAGGCATCTCCGGTGATGTCGATGGCCTCGATCCCTTCGGTGACGACGACGTGCGGCACGTCGACGGAGTCGACGAACTGCTCGAACCACAGCTCGAGGTTCATTCCGTTGTCCACGATGAGATCTGCCCCGGAGGCGCGTGCGATGTCCCTCGGAGTGGGCTCGTATCCGTGGATCTCGGCACCGACCTTGGTGATCGACTCGACCCTCAGGCGCTCACCGGCCACGTTCTGCGCGATGTCCTGCAGCACGGTGAACGTCGTCAGCACCACGGGGACGTCCGGATCGGCGTCCTCCTGGGCCGGGCCGGTCCCACCGCATGCAGCCAGCACCAGCACCGCCGCC
The DNA here is from genome assembly GCA_012799425.1 of Actinomycetales bacterium. Classification (GTDB taxonomy): domain Bacteria; phylum Actinomycetota; class Actinomycetes; order Actinomycetales; family Dermabacteraceae; genus Brachybacterium. The sequence continues at coordinate 2,723 of JAAZLF010000248.1, forward strand.
AAGAGCCCTGCCAACGCCGCCGTCACCCGTCCACCATCACGCCCCACAGCACACCTCTTCGCCCTGTCGAATCCATTTGTTCGATGCGTCGAACTTCCTGGATCGCACTCTCTCACATCGCGGCAGGCGCATCCAACCGGACACGGCCGCACACGGGAGCAGGAAGGGCCCCAGGGTGATCGTCGCGAGACCATCTGCGGGAGCACGCCGGTCCGGTCGGCGGCCAGCCGATCACTCAGTCGCCAGCGGGACGGAAGGGCCGTGAGCGGCCGGGACGCCACGAGGCCGCGGGAGCCGAGACATCGCCCCGCGAACACGAAACCGCCCTCCCGGAGAGTTCCGGAAGGGCGGTTTCTGGCCTGTGACCTGCGGTGGAGCTAGGGGGATTCGAACCCCCGACCTTCTCATTGCGAACGAGACGCGCTACCAACTGCGCCATAGCCCCATGTCGCGCTGCGACCACGACAGATTATCACTGCCCTGAGGAGGCTGTCGCGCTGAGCGCGGGGCCTTGACGAAGGTCACAGCGCGGCGTTGCGCAGCTCCTGCAGCTCCTCGTGCAGCTCGTCCAGGACGGTGAGGCGCTCCTGCCCGGTGCAGGCCACGTAGGCGGGCTGCAGGTGATCAGCCTGCTCGATGCCGCCCGTTCCGGGCCAGGTGCGGATGCTGCCGCCCGCACGGCGCAGGATGTGGAAGCCCGCGGTCACGTCCCAGGAGTTGATCGTGGCCAGCGAGGTCGCATCGGCCCAGCCGGCTGCGACGTAGGCGAGCTCGAGGGCGGCCGTGCCCAGGTGGCGCACGGAGGAGACACCGTTCTCGAGCGCGCGCTGGGCACGGGCGGCGAACTCGGGGAACTCATTCCCGACGCGCTGGCCGGGGAATCCGGAGAGCACCAGGGCGTCGGCGGCCGGGCGGGTCGAGCGCGGCGTCAGCGGGCGCCCGTTGAGGGTCGCCTCGCCATCGGCGGCGGCGAAGACCTGACCGAGGACCGGCGCATCGATCACGCCGGCGACGAGGTCATCGCCGATGCTCACGCCGATCGAGACGCAGAACAGCGGCAACCCCGCCGCGAAGTTGCTGGTGCCGTCGATGGGGTCGACATAGAAGCTGACCTGGGGGCCCTCTGCGCCCGGTGCGGGCTCCTGCGCGGGACGCTCCCCGCCCTCCTCGCCGACGATGCGGGCACTGGGCAGCAGGCGTCGCAGCTCGGAGACGATGATCTCCTCGCTCGCGCGGTCGTGCTCGGTGACGATGTCGTGGCTGGAGGTCTTGTACTCGCGGGCGAGGCCGTCGCGGTCCAGGCCGCGGATGTACTCGGCCGCGGCGGAGGCCGCGGTGGTCGCGATCTCCAGCAGCTGCGTGGGCGAGGGGACGGACGGGGAACGGGGCGCGGTGGTGTTCATCGCTGCCAGGCTAGCCCGGTCCGTCGGCCCGCGGGCTTCCGCCTGCGGTGCGGACGTCTCAGGCGCGACGGCGCGCGAGGATCTCGTCGAGGTGCAGATCCTGCGCCGGGGCGAAGCTCTCGTCGGCGGCCTCGAGCTCCTCGACCTGCTCTACCTCGAGCGGCACAGAGGTCGCCATCATGCTCTGGCGGTGGGCGGCGTGACGGCTGGCGAGGTCGTCGACCTCGCCGCGCAGCGCGTAGGTGGGGCGGGGCACTGGTCGCGGAGTCCATTCACCCGGGCGAGCGACCTGCTCGGCGGCGCGCTCAGAGCCCGTCTCGAGAGTGGCCGGTGCGTCCGCTCGCGCGGGGACGTCGACGTCAGCGGTCGCCGGGGCGGGAGCCGGTGTACCCGGGTGGGCCGAGGCGGCGTCACGTCGCCGGGCGGTCTCCTGCTCGGCACGCTGCCGGCGCGCAAGGGTGGCCGCACGGGTGATCCGTGCGCGGCGCTCGAGCTCCGCGCGCCGCAGACCCACGAGGTATGCGACCACGCCGGCCAGGGCGATGGCGGGCAGCCACCAGCTGGCGATCTGGGCGACGGCGAGACCGGTCAGCACTGCGGTCGCGGTCAGCAGCGCGGCCAGCACCACTCGCAGGAGCCTCCGGGAGCGGACGCGCTCCTGGGCGAGGTCGATGCGGGTGCCGGGCTCGGCGTCGAAGCGCGGTCGGCGCGTGGGATCGGCGGGACGCAGGAGCAGACGATCCTGGGACATGGGGGGATTCACCTCGGCGGTTGTGCGGCGGGCGTGGACGGCCGCGGAGAGGTCCCGCGCCTGGGAGGTCATCTCCGCCTCGTCCGCGGCACGGGCGCGGCCCATGACGTCACGACGGCTCGCGGTGCGCGGCAGCGCGTACGCCAGCCACAGCAGCAGCAGGATGCCGAAGAGGACGGCCCCGAGATTGATCTCCACACCGCCACACTAGTGACACCGGTGTGATTCCCCTGGTCACGTCGCGGGCGTGTCGCCGGGAAACTCTCTGTGGAGTCGTCGCAGCACGCCGCGGCCGTCATCCCCGGTGGCCACCTCCTCCGCGGTGAGAGCGAAGACGAGGTGATCCCGCCAGGCACCGTCGACGTGGATCGCCGCCCGACGCATCCCCTCCGGTCGCAGGTGCAGCTTCTGGACCACGCGCAGGCTCGCCGCGTTCTCGGGACGCACGGTGACCTCGATCCGGTGCAGGCCCAGCTCCACGAAGAGATGGTCGATCAGCAGAGCCGCGGCGCGCGGGACGACACCGCGCCCCGCCGCCTCCCGATCGATCCAGTAGCCCAGGGTCGCGGAGCGCACCGCGCCGTACTGGATGGGCCCTGCTGTGATCTGGCCGACCAGACGCCCGTGCACCGTGATCACCAACGGCAGGTGCGTCCCCATCCGCGCCTGGGCCTCGTTGCCACGGCGCACGGCGCGGAAGTGCGGCATCCCCCGCCCGCCCTCAGGATCGATCGCGTCCCAGGGTCGCAGCCAGTCGGCGTTGCGCGCCCGCAGACCCTCGAAGGCGGCCCGATCGCGCCGGCGCAGCGGACGCAGCCCCAGCTCTCCGTCGCGCAGTTCCAGCGGCCACACGTGAACCATCGCGTCATCGTAGACGCCCGCGATCGTAGAAGCCCGCGATCGTAGACGCCCGCGCGTGCGCACTCCCCTGCCTCTGCTCGCTCCTGCGGGGTTCGGCAGCGCCGACGGGAGCGCTGTGGGAGCCTGGCACCATGGATGCGGAGACGATCTCGTCGAGGAAGCAGGAGCTGCGCAGCTGGTTGCGAGCCCGGCGGGCCGCCGCCTACAGCGGTGAAGGGGGCGCACAGCGCCGCGAGCAGGAGGCCCGGCAGCTGCTCGAGCATGCGGCGCCGCTGATCACCGCGGTCCAGAGGGCCGCGGCCTTCTCACTCGCCGAGGGTGCGCCCGCACCGCTGGTCGCGGCATACCACCCCACGCCCACCGAGGCCGACGTGATGCCGCTGGCACGCAGGCTCGCGGCGGCGGGCGCGAGGCTGGTCTTCCCCGCCGCGGCCGAGCACGAGCTCGAATGGATCATCTGGGACGGCGAGAGCGGGTTCGAGCCCTCCCCGGGCCGGGGCTTCGGCAAGGAGCCCCGGGGAGAGCGGCTCGGCACCGGCGCGCTCGGTGACGCGATGCTCGTGCTGACCCCCGCAGTGGCCGTGGACCGCTCCCGCACCCGCATCGGTCACGGGGCCGGGTACTACGACCGGGCCCTGCTCACCGTGCCGCCCAGCGCGATGGTGGTCGCCGTGGTCCATCCCGACGAGCTGCTGGACAAGGGCGCGCTGGTGCGTGATGAGCACGATGTGCCGATCCCGGCCGTGCTCACGGCCGACGGCCTCGTCTCGCTGGTCACGTCGGCGGGCTTCTGAGGTCCTCACGGACGTAAGATGGTCGCTGGTCGGCCCTGCGCACGACTCGCCCATCGATGACCCCGGAGGATCCGCGTGCCCACGTACGTCTACGCCTGCAAGAGCTGTGCACATCGTTTCGAGCAGTACCAGAGCTTCAGCGAGGACTCCCTGGTGACCTGCCCCGAGTGCACGCAGGACACCCTGCGCAAGGTCTTCGACTCCGTCGGCATCGTCTTCAAGGGCCCCGGCTTCTACTCCACGGATTCGGCGACGTCCAGCTCCTCCACCGCGTCCTCGGGCACCTCGACGTCGTCCGGGCAGGACTCGTCGGGCTCGGCGGACGCGTCCCCGGCGACGACCGCCGCGGCGCCCTCCGCGAGCGAGGGCTCCTCGACGTCCCCGAGCGCACAGCCTGCGGCCGCTGCCTCCTGACCCCTGCGGAGCATGCATGCTGAGCCGCCCCGTGCGGCGGCTCAGGTGCGCAGGGCGACAGGCTGGCGCAGCCTGCTCGCCGATCGTTCCTCCCCACAGCCGCACCGTCCACGGTCCCGTCGCAGGATGCGCGGGGCACGCCACGCCCGCCTAGCGTCGGACGCATGCTCTCCCGACTCCGCAGCCATCTGCCCGCCTGGCGCCGTGCGCTGCGCCGACGCCGCCGCATCCTCGCCGTCCTCCTCCTCGCCGGAGCGGCCGCGACGCTGACCCCCGTGCTCCTGCCGCCGTCGGTCCACGGGGTCGAGGCTCTCGTGGCCTCCCGGGACCTTCCCGCAGGCACTGAGCTCACGCCCGAGCATCTGCGCACAGTCCGCGTCGCCGAGGAGCTGCTCCCGGAGCAGGCCCTGAGCTCCTCCGACGACGTGCTCGGGCTCTCCACCGCGCACGCCCTGCCAGAGGGGGCTCCGCTGCTGCGCTCCACGCTGGAAGTCGAGGACACCTCGTCGATCCCGGAGGGCACGGCCCTGATGGCGCTGCCCGTGACCGCGGTGCTCCTGCCGCATCTGGTCCCCGGCAGCGAGGTCGCGCTGCTGCCGACGGACCCGATGACGGGCGCCGGCGCAGGGATCACGGGCTCGGTCGTGACGGTCCCGGCCTCCGGCTCCGCGGAGGGAGCGCTGGGCGCCTCCCCCGGCGCGGCCCCCGAGATCGTCGTCGCCGTGCCCAGATCGCGAGCGGGAGAACTGGCACATGCGCTAGGTGCCGGAGCCGTGACGGTGTCCGTGATCGGCTAGAGTCCGAGCGGAACCGCGACTGCGGCTCCTCCCCATCCCCGACCCGAGAAGGATTACCCATGAAGGGTTTCAAGGACTTCGTCATGCAGGGCAACGTCATCGACCTGGCGGTCGGTGTCGTCATCGGCGGTGCGTTCACCGCCCTGATCGGCGCGTTCGTCGACAACCTCATCCAGCCCGTGATCAACGTCTTCGGCGGCAGCAACGTCGATGGGCTCGCGTTCACCATCACGAACAGCGCCACCAAGGTCGACATCGGCGCGATCCTCTCGGCGGTCATCGCCTTCCTGATCACCGCTGCCGTCGTCTACTTCGTCTTCGTGCTGCCGATCTCCAGCGCACGCAGGCTCGACCGCAAGCGCCGTGGTCTGCCCGAGGAGGAGGAGACCGCGGTCTCCGAGGACATCGTCCTGCTCACCGAGATCCGCGACGCGCTCACCGCGCATCGCGGCGGCACGCAGACC
>JAAZLF010000249.1 GCA_012799425.1 Actinomycetales bacterium
CCCGCATCGACCACTACCGAGCCGTGTCCGCGCGGGTGATGGACCTGCTGGGCAGCGTCGTCGCAGATCTCGAGCAGATCAGCGTCGACGAGGCTTTCCTGGACGTGCGGGGGGCGCGTCGGCTCTTCGGCGAGCCGGTACAGATCGCGGATCTGCTGCGCCGCAGGATCCGTGAGGAGCTCGGGCTGCCGAGCTCGGTCGGCGGGTCGGTGTCCCGGGCCGTGGCGAAGATCGCCTCTGCGCAGGCCAAGCCCGATGGGATGCTCATCGTGCCCGCTGAGCGCACGGCTCAGTTCCTCGCGCCGCTGCCGGTCGGGGCGATCTCCGGGGTGGGCCCGAAGGCCCAGTCCGCGCTCGAACGGATCGGGGTGCGCACGATCGGCCAGCTGCGGGACATCCCGCCGAGCACTCTTGCTCGTGCCCTGGGCCCACGGGCTCCCGAGATCGCGGCGCTCGCCGCCGGTGCTGACCGCACCGGGCTGGGCACGCGCACGAAGGACCGCTCGCTGGGCACCGAGCGCACCTGGGACGAGGACCTCGTCGACGGCGACGACGTGCGTCGACGGATCACGGTGATGGCCGATGACGTCGCCCGCCAGCTGCGCCGAGGCGGGTTCGTCGCCCGCACTGTGGTGCTCAAGCTCCGCTCCCCGGACGGCTCCACGATCACCCGCTCCTCGACCTTCGACCTGCCGACGGCCAGCGGGGAACGCCTCCGCGAGCAGGTGGTCACCCTCTGGGAGCGGGAGCGTGAGGGCATGCGCCGGATCCGTCTGGCGGGAGTGCGGGCGGCGCATCTCGAGCAGGCGGCGGGCCTGCCCCAGCAGTCGGAGCTGACTGCGCGGGCCGCCGGCTGGCATGATCTGGAGGCCGCGATGGACCAGGCGGTAGAGAAGTTCGGCGCCCGCAGCCTCGGGCGCGGCTCGACCCTCGGCTCGTCGTCCCACGGCGCGCAGCGCACCACGCAGGAGCGCGAAGCGCAGGGCGGCGACGACGCCGCTCGGCGCAGGTCGTGAGTCGCGATCTCGCCGAGTATCTGTGATGCCGTGCCCGGAGTGTTCCCATTACTCAGGAACACGCTCTAAACTGGGTGAACCGCCAATGAGGGCCGAGAGTCCTCGTGCGGTGAACTGGGGCGCCGACCGGCGCGAGAGGACGGGGACAAGGAGCGGAACCATGCCGCTGTCTGAACACGAGCAGAAGATGCTCGACGAGATGGAGCGACAGCTCTTCGCGGACGATCCGCGCCTCGCGAAGGCATTCGCGCCGAAGACGCCGCCGCGCCGCAACGGCCGCCGCATCCTCATCGGACTGGGTGCCGTGGTCGTCGGCCTCGGAGTGCTGGTTCTCGCGGTCAGCCTCCCAGCCGTCTGGCTCGGAGTGATCGCCTTCATCGGCATGCTCGCCGGTGCGGTCTACGCGGTCACCGCACCCAGCGGCTCCGCAGGCGGAGACGACTCCCCGGGCGAGGGCGGGGGCCCCGGCTCCTCAGCTCCCGGAGGCGATGGCAGCTTCATGCGCAAGATGGAGGAGCGCTGGGAGAAGCGCGCGGGGGACGACCCCCGGCTCTGATCCTCCTCCCGTCCCACTGCGAGGGATATCGCGGGCACGACCTCTGATGCCCCGGCTCTATAGAGCCGGGGCATCGTCATGTCCGGGGCCGTACGCCGCATCGAGGCGGCGCGGCGACCGAGCGGTCACCCTCGAGCAGGATCGCGCCGACACGCTCTGCGCGTTCCTCCCGGGGGCATGACCGACCCCATTCCCCACATCGCTCCACCGCGTCCCTCCTCGACCCTCCACTGCGGTCCACTGTCGGGATCGTTACGGCAGGCGACCCTCTGGCCTGCGCGTTTGCTGTTGGAGGCGAGGGAGGGGAGGCGGGGGCATCTCGTGCGCGAGCAGCATCCGACGCTCCGGCCAAGAAATTCCCCCCACCTCGCACCACCACTCTGACCTGCACCTTCAATGACTGCCCTGCAGGGATCTTGAGTGTGTGCGGCATTTTGTGGGGAGTAGTGGGGTAAAGTGGGGCGCGTAGGGAAGAGATGGGTTCCAGAACGTGAGGCTCGGTGAGTGAAGGAGGGCGTGGATGTTCCTCGGCACCTTCACGCCCAAGCTCGACGACAAGGGACGCCTGATCTTTCCTGCGAAGTTCCGTGACGAGCTCGCCTCGGGACTGGTCATGACTCGTGGACAGGAGCACTGCATCGCCGTGTACCCGCTCATGGAGTTCCGCCAGAAGCTCGAGGAGGCCCGTCGGGCGCCCACCA
>JAAZLF010000250.1 GCA_012799425.1 Actinomycetales bacterium
ATCTCGGGGAACCGGTTGGCGAGGGAGTCGATGCCGCGCTGGCCCTCGGTGCCGGGGATCTCGATGTCGGTGGAGAAGGTGCCGCCAAGACCGATGGCCAAACCGCCGACGATGACGAGCAGTGCCAGCCAGGCGGCGACGACCTTCCAGCGGAGGGACGCCATCACACGGCCGAGCCGATACAGGGACGAGGACACGCGACCTCCAGGACGAGCACGATCAGGGGGAGACGCCGGATCGCCCCACTCGAGACGCCCACGCATTGGATACACGGATGTATCGGTGCGATACTATCGGCTCGTCGATCTGGACATCAACGTCTGCTGAACGTCGCGAAGTGAGAGTCGCGCCACCCCTGCCCATCGAGGAGCCATGACCGATCTGTTCGAGCCGCTGCCCGAGTCCGCGGGCACCCGGCGCCGGGAGAACACCCGCACGAAGCTGGTGCGCGCCTCGCTCGAGGTCTTCGTCGAGAAGGGGATCGACGGTGCCACGGTCGACGATCTGGTCAAGGCGGCCGGGTTCACCCGGGGCGCCTTCTATTCGAGCTTCTCGAGCAAGGAAGAGGTCTTCATCGCCCTGTTCGACGAGGTGACCGACGAGCTGCTGGCGATCGCGAACAGCTCCGTGGCCGCGGCGGTGGCCGATGTGGACGCGAGCGACGAGGCCGCGATCCTCACCTCGGACGACGCTGGCGTGATGCTCGCGGTCTTCGAGGGCATCAGACCCTTCGGTCGGCAGTGGTACCTGCTGTACTCCGATGCCATCGCGCGCTCGCTGCGGGACGAGGCGCTGCGGGCCGAGCTGGCCGTGCAGCGTGAACGGATGCGAGACCGGATCGGAGCCCTGCTGACGGCGCGCCTCGAGGCGACGGGGGAGCGGGCGCTGCTGCCCGCCGAGGACCTTGCACAGCTGCTGATGGGCATCTTCATCGACCTGCTGCTGCGCGAGCAGATGGAACAGCGCGACGTCACCGAGCTCGCAGCGACCACGATCCTGGGCACGCTGCGCGCCTTCATCGCCCCGAAAGGCGACGAGGCCTGACCCATACGACCCGTTCTGCCCGTTTGGCCGGGACACTCCGGGTTGTCGTCGGCTGCGTGGCGAGCCGGTCGCGCGTGCGCGTACGGTGACGGTGGTGTGGCGTCCGTCGCACCTCCCTTCCCCGCCTTCCCCAGGAGACGACATGTCGTCATACCGTCCCCGTCATCTCGCACCCCCTCCCGCTCCGGCGGAGGCCACCGGCGCGTCTCGTCGCTCCGTGCTGAGGGGCGGCCTCCTCGGCGCCGCCGCGCTCGGCACCGGCACCGCAGCACTCGCCGCCCCCGCCGCACAGGCGGCAGGCCTCCACGGCCAGGACGTCTCCGGCTGGCAGGGCGAGGTGGACTGGGCCGCGCAGGCCGCCCTCGGTTCCCGCTTCGCCTATGTCAAGGCGACCGAGGGGCGCACCTACCGCAGCCCCGACTTCGATCACCAGTACCTCGGCGCCGGCGCCGTGGGCATGGTGCGCGGCGGCTACCACTTCGCCCGGCCGGACTCCGGCGGCCCCGTGGAACAGGCCGACTTCTTCCTCAACAACGGCGGAGGGTGGAGCGACGACGGCCTCACCCTGCCGGGCATGCTCGACCTCGAGGCCTACAGCGGCCTGCCGCGCGACTACGGCCTGGCCAAGCAGGAGATGCGCGACTGGATCATGGGCTTCTCCGATCACTATCGCGAGCAGACCGGGCGCCGCCCGGTGCTGTACACCAACCTGCACTGGTGGGAGGACGTGGTGGGGGACTGGACCCCGGTGAACTCCCCGCTGTTCCTCGCCTCGTACCGCAGCGATGCCCCCACCGCGCTGCCCGGGCGCTGGTGGGGCTGGGAGATCTGGCAGTACTCCGATTCCGGGCCCTTCGCCGGGGACTCGAACCTCTGGTACGGCACCGAGGAGCAGTTCGAGCGCTTCGTCGGCGAAGTCGACTACGGCGCCGCCGGCATCTGAACCACAGTCCCTGCCGGGTCGGGCCGGGCCGCGATCGCAGGATCGCGCCCGGCCCTCTGTGTACCCTTCCCCGGTGACCACAGAACAGAACCCCTCACCGACCGCTGAGCAGTCTGGACGCCCGGCCGGCGCCGTCTACGCCGACCGGGGCAGCTCTCACTTCGACATCCTCCTGGCCGCCATGGTGACCGTGGTGGTCCTCTCGGGCATCGGCGCCGCCAAGGGCGTCAGCTTCGGGACCGTGCCCGGCACCGGCTTCGAGATCATCACCGACGGCGGCTTCTTCCTCTTCCCCCTCGCCTACGTGCTCGGCGACATCATCACCGAGCTGTACGGCGCACGCAGCGCACGGCGCGCGATCCTCACCTCCTTCGCCGTCAGCATCCTCGCCTCGATCAGCTATCAGGTGATCATCGCCCTGCCCCCGTTCCCCGACGAGTACGGCCTTGCGAAGCAGGAGGCCCTCGAGCTCGCGCTCGGGCCCGTCTGGATCGTCGTGCTCGCGGGGCTGGCCGGCTTCCTCGTCGGCCAGAGCCTGAACTCCTTCGTCGTCACCCGCATGAAGCGGCGGATGGGCGAGAGGGGTCTGATCGCCCGACTCTTCACCTCCTCCGGACTCGGAGAGCTGGTGGACACCATCATCTTCTGCTCGATCGCGTCCGTCGCGATCGGCATCACCACCATCGAGCAGTGGGCCGAATACACGGTCCTCGGCGTGCTGTACAAGGTGATCGTCCAGTACGCGATGATCCCGGTGACCTCCGCGGTGATCCGCTGGATGAAGCGAACCGACCCCACCTACCAGCGGCGACTCGCCGAGGCGCAGCACACCGACGGATGAACCGGCCGCCCCTCTGCCCGACCCGACGAAGGTCGCACAGGCTCTGACCGATCCGTGCATGCGCACCGCGACGGGGGCGGGAGAGGGTCGGGTCATGGATACGACGACTCCCCAGCCCTCCCCGCCGCCGACCATCCACTCCCACGAGACCGCTGTCCCGCACAGCGCCGCACCCGTCGCGACGGGCCCGGCGGCCGTCCCGGCCGTGGACGACACCCGCTTCTTCGGCGCACATCTGCGGATGAGCTGGTGGAAGCCCCTGGTGATCATCCCGGTGCTGCTGATCGCGATGTTCGTGCTGCAGCTGCTGTTCACCTTCGTCGTGCTCCTGGTGGAGATGGCGGCCTTCGGCCGCGATCCGGCGGACGCCTCCATCTCGCCGCTGATGATGATCGCGGTCAACCTCAGCCTCGCGGCGGTGGGACCGCTGGCCGTGCTCCTGACCGCTCTGATCGGGCGGGTCCCGTGGAGGTCGGTGCTGGCCTCGCCGCGACGGATGAGCATGCACCGCTGGGGCGTCTACTTCGGCGCCTTCGCGCTGCTGGTGCTGGCCGCACTGGGGCTCTCCGCGCTGCTCGCGCCGGAGGCGGCCGGCCTGAAGAGCTTCGCCATCACCGGCACGACCATCGGCCTGATCCTGGTGGCACTGCTGACCACCCCGCTGCAGGCCGCAGGTGAGGAGCTGATGTTCCGCGGCGCACTGATGCCCGCCGTGGGCAGCTGGGTCCGTGCCGCCAAGCCGGCGCTGATCGTCGGCATGATCGCCTCGAGCGTCATCTTCGGCCTGGTGCACATGTCGGTCGATCCCTGGCTGCTGACCTACTACACCGCCTTCGGCGCCTGCATGGCGGTGATGGCCGTGATCAGTCGCGGGCTCGAGGCCCCGATCGCCTTCCACGTCGCCAACAACGTGATCATGATGGTGGCCGGCGCGCTGTTCGCCGGGGGCGAGGCCATCGAGATCGATCGCTCCGTGGGCATGGGCGGACCGTTCATGCTCCTGTTCATCGCGGTGGATCTGGTCGCCGTGGGCATCGTGTGGCTGTACGAGCGCCGTCAGCGCTCCGGACTCGACCAGGAGCCGGCCATCGGCCCCCGTCGTGATTGATCTGCACGACCCCCTTCACCGTCGGCCGCGCGCAGACATAGGATGAGAGCTTCGAGCCGGGCGAGATCCCCGTAGGGATCCGCGCGGCTCGACGCATGCCCGTCCCGTTCCGCGCCTTCAGGAAGGCCTGCAGTGTCCCGCGCCGACGACGCCCCGCACGAGGAGCCGACGCCCACCACCGGATCACTCCCCGCTGTGACCGGAGACATCCCGACCATCACCGGGGCGACCCCCACCATCACCGGCTCGATCCCTGTGCTA
>JAAZLF010000251.1 GCA_012799425.1 Actinomycetales bacterium
CAGGACCAGGGCGAGCAGCAGGCAGCCGCCGCAGGCGAACCATGCCCGTCGTGAGGGGCCGGAGCCCTCATCCTGTGCCGGCGCAGGCTCTGGGGCGGGCGCGGCGGAGGGCACCTGAGCGGCCGTGGCGCCCGCGACGGCCGGAACGGTGTGGTCCGGGTGCTCCTGCCCCGCCGGTGCAGGACCAGGGGCCATTGCGGGTGCGGGTGCAGGGGACGGCTCTGCGGCGGGGGCCGGGCCGAGCGGGACCACGCCCGCGTCCTGCGAGATCCGCACGGATGGGGCAGGGGGTGCCGGCGCGGGCTCGGAGGTGCTGTCAGCGCCGGCCCAGACATCCTCGTCCCCGAAGTCTCCCCAGGGTGAGGCGCCGTCGGGGTCCGCAGGCACGGGCGGCGCGGCGGGAGCGGGCTGCTCGGGCACCACCTGGTGGAGGGCCGTCGGCTCGCCGGCATCCTCGTCGTCGTCCTCGGGGAGCGGGACCTGCGGGGTCTGCTGAGCCTGCTCGTACGCCGTCTTCGCCCAGGGATTCGTGGCGAGGATCCACTCGCGCGCCACGTTTGGGCACGACGGGTTCAGGACGATCAGCCTCTGCAGCTGGGGGTGCTTCTCGGTGAGCTCGAGCAGGCGCTCCGGGCTGGTGCTCGGGTCACTGGCCTCCTGCGCCGCTGAACGACTTCCTGTCACCGGGGTCTCCCTTCGTCACGCGTCGTCGGCCGCCCGTCGGTGTCGGACCGCCGCCGCCCCGGCCTCGTGCCCGGGCGTCGTGCCGACCCTCGAGAATGGCACACCGCGAGGGAAGCGGGCGCCGGGGTGCTCGCGCACCGGACACAGATCACGGCGCGCCGGCGGCCGTGATCAGCCCGGGACGCGCCAGTCCACCGGCTCTGCCCCCTGCTCCTCGAGCAGTGCGTTCGTTCGCGAGAACGGCCGGGAGCCGAAGAAGCCGCGCCGGGCCGAGAGCGGGCTCGGATGGGGGCTGGCGATGTGGGGCACCTCGCCCAGCAGGGGGATCAGCGACTGTGCGTCGCGACCCCACAGGATCGCGACCAGCGGGCCCCCGCGGGCCACGAGGGTGCGCAGCGCCAGCTCGGTGAACTCCTCCCAGCCGCGCCGACGATGCGAGGCGGGCTCGCCCGGCATGACGGTCAGGACCCGGTTCAGCAGCAGCACCCCCTGGTCCTGCCAGGAGGAGAGATCGCCGTGGGCGGGCCGGGGGATGCCCAGGTCGCTCTCGAGCTCGGTGTAGATGTTCGTCAGCGACCTGGGCAGGGGTCGCACGTCCCTGTCGACCGCGAAGGACAGGCCGATCGGATGCCCCGGAGTCGGATACGGGTCCTGGCCCACGATCAGCACCCGCACATCGGCCAGCGGGCGGGTGAAGGCGCGCAGCACCTGCTCGCCCGCCGGCAGGTACCCGCGTCCGGCCGCCACCTCGGAGCGCAGGAAGTCCCCGAGCTCGTGGAGGCGCGGCTCGGACGGCGCGAGGGCCTCGGCCCAGTCCGCGGCGAGGAGGTCGGTCATCGAGGAGTGCATGCCTCGAGTGTTCCATCGGGAACGCTGTTGGCGGTCGCGCTCGGGTGAGCCGCCTCCCACGCCGCGCTGGGCACGGCGTGCCGGAGGGGGAGGGCGCCGTGCGGCCCGTACGCTCGGACCATGCCCTCCGATCCCGCCGCACCCTCTGACACCGCCGCCGAGGTGTCCGATGCGTCACTGCCCGGTCCGCAGGGCGGGCTCAGCGAACGGGACCGTCTGATCCTCGCGCTCGAGAGCCGCACCTTCCGCTACGTCGGCGCGAAGGAGCGAGCGATCCGTGAGGAGGTCGGGCTGTCGAAGGTCGCCTATTACGTGCGGCTCAACGCCCTGCTCGACGAGCCTGCGGCGCTGCGCGCCGCCCCCTCCGTGGTCAACCGGCTGCGCGGGCGACGCACCTCCGAGGACGGCCCCGAGGCGGCCGACGGGTCCCACCGGGTCGCCTGAGCCGAACCGCCGCAGGGCGTGTGCTCCGCCCCCGGTCGGCGTCGAGCAGGTTTAATGGGGCCGTGGCTGATTCCCAGTATCCGTACCCCCCGGACCGTTTCGACGACGAGGCGGACGCCGTGTCGTTCCACGGCGCCCATCGCGCCGAGCTGCCGTTCTGGCGGGAGAACCTGCTGTACATCATCATCATCGGCGCCGCCGCTGTGCTGCTCGTCGTGCTGCTCTTCTTCATCGGCGGCATGGGCGGGAACGGCGACGACCGCGCCGAGGACCCGACCAGCGCGGCCGAGCAGAGCGAGGAGGAGGCCGCCGAGGAGACGGAGGCCGAGGAGGAGGAGCCCGCCCCCGAGCCGGATCTGTCCACCCCGGTGCTGGTGGTCAACGCCGGAGGCGTCAACGGCCTCGCAGGCGCCTGGCAGGAGGCGCTCGACGGAGAGGGCTGGGAGAACGTCGACGTCGCCACCGCTGACAACCCCCAGCAGGAGCCCGTGGTCTTCTACCGCGACGAGGCGGATGCGGACACTGCTCAGGCGCTCGCCGAGCGGGTCGGCGCCGGCGAGGCACGTCAGAGCGATGAGTACGACGCGCGCGTGACCCTGGTGGCCGTGGACATGCCGGATGAGGGCGGCGAGGACGAGGGCTGACCCTCGGCGCGCGGCGGCAGCCGGAGCACAGCAGCGGCGCGGGAGGACCGGAGAGGTCGACCCGCGCCGCTGTCGTCCTCCGCGCACCTCGCCGTGTCCGCCCGCAGCGCAGAGTTAGCACTCTCCCCCGTGGAGTGCTTATGATGATCTGGCACTCGACGATCGAGAGTGACAGCGCACTGTGCGCCGGACCTCCCGCTCACCGGGTGCACGCTCGACAGGCGGCCCGCCGTCCTGTCGGCCATACACATTCCGGCCCCGTGAGGGGGTCGGCGCCGTGGGACATGAACTCGGCGTCGGCTCTCGTCCGTCGCGGGCACAGGGTCGGGTGGACACACACCACACGGGAGAGATTCCACAATGGCCAAGCTCATCTCTTACGACGAGGAGGCCCGGCGCGGTCTCGAGCGGGGAATGAACCAGCTCGCCGACGCCGTCAAGGTCACCCTCGGCCCCAAGGGGCGCAACGTCGTGCTCGAGAAGTCGTGGGGCGCCCCCACCATCACCAACGACGGCGTGTCGATCGCTCGGGAGATCGAACTCGACGATCCCTACGAGTCGATCGGCGCCGAGCTGGTGAAGGAGGTCGCCAAGAAGACCGACGACATCGCGGGCGACGGCACCACCACCGCCACCGTCCTCGCCCAGGCCCTGGTCAAGGAGGGCCTGCGCAACGTCGCCGCCGGCGCCAACCCGATCGCGCTCAAGCGCGGCATCGACCAGGCCGTCGCCGCGGTCTCGCAGACCCTGCTGGAGCAGGCCCACGAGATCGAGACCAAGGAGCAGATCGCCTCCACCGCGGCCATCTCCGCCGCTGACCCGGCGATCGGCGAGCTCATCGCCGAGGCGCTCGACAAGGTCGGCAAGGAGGGTGTGATCACGGTCGAGGAGTCCAACACCATGGGCCTCGAGCTGGAGCTCACCGAGGGCATGCGGTTCGACAAGGGCTTCATCTCGCCCTACTTCGTCACCGACGCCGATCGCCAGGAGACGGTCCTCG
>JAAZLF010000252.1 GCA_012799425.1 Actinomycetales bacterium
CCGCAGCTTCGTCAGCACGGCGCGGCGCGAGGCCTCGGTGGGGTGGGCGGTGAAGATCAGCCGAACGTCGAGGGAGTCGACCGCCTCCTGCAGTCCCTCCGCCCCGAGCTCCTCATGGACGGCGCGCACGGTGCGCGGCATCCAGGACTCGTCGGAGGGGCGCTCCTGCAGGGCTCGTACGCGGTAGACCTGCTCCGCGGCGTTGGCCAGCAGGAAGTACTGGGTGAACGCCCGGGTCAGGGCGGTGGCCTGCTCGATGGTGAGCTCGGCGAGCCGGGACTGGACGTCCTGCGCGCTCGC
This sequence comes from Actinomycetales bacterium, assembly GCA_012799425.1. Taxonomy (GTDB): domain Bacteria; phylum Actinomycetota; class Actinomycetes; order Actinomycetales; family Dermabacteraceae; genus Brachybacterium. The sequence goes on from JAAZLF010000252.1 coordinate 301, forward strand.
CTCGGAATCGGCGGACTTCGCTTCCTTCGTCAGCTGGCGGACCTGCTCGACGAGGTCGAGCATCTCCTGGCCGTGCTGGTCTGCCAGCGTGCGGCCGAGCAACGTCGACAGACGTCGCACGGTCGCCCGCAGCGGCGCGTCGATATGGGGGTCGTCGCCGACGACGGGGAACTCGCTCGTCAAGGTCGGGACGGCGATGGCGTCGGAATCTGGCACGGGGCCTCCTGGGGTCGGCACGCCGAGGAGCGGCCGCCGACAGCATGCAGGGCGACCGCGTCGGCGCGGAACGAACGGGCACAGACTACAGCGATGCGACGCCGGTGCACCCACGGGGGACAGTCCTCGGACTGTCCGGGGTCTTTCAGAGCACGGCGCGCAGGAAGTCCTGCGTGCGCTGATTCTCGGGTTCGCTGAAGATCTTGTCGGGCGTCGCCTCCTCGATCACGGCGCCGTGGTCGAACATCATCACGCGGTCCGAGACGTCGCGCGCGAACTGCATCTCGTGGGTGACGATCAGCATCGAGATATCGGTCTCGGCAGCGATGTCCTTGAGCACTGCGAGCACCTCTCCGACCAGCTCGGGGTCCAGAGCCGAGGTGACCTCGTCCAGCAGCAGGATCTCGGGATCCATCGCCAGGGCGCGAGCGATCGCGATGCGCTGCTGCTGGCCGCCGGAGAGCTCCGAGGGGCGGGCGTCCTTCTTCCAGGCCATCCCCACCTTGTCCAGCAGCGCCTCCGCCTTCGCAGCGGCTTCGTCCTTCTTCAGCCCCATCACGTTGACCGGGGCCTCGATGATGTTCTCCATCACGGTCATGTTGGGGAACAGGTTGAAGTGCTGGAACACCATGCCGATATCGGTGGTGGTGCGGCGGCGGCGCTTGTCCGAGATCCGCACCCGCTTCCCGTTCTGCTCCGCGTACTGCAGAGGGGTGCCGTCGATGTGGATGTACCCGCCGGTGAGCTCCTCGAGCGTCATGACCAGACGCAGGATCGTGGTCTTGCCGGAGCCGGAGGGTCCGATCAGGGTGACGCGCTCACCCTTGCTGACGGTGAAGTTCAGGTCGTCGAGCACGGTGTGGTCACCGAACCTCTTGACCACGTCGCGGAATTCGATGTGAGGGGTGCCGGATGCGCCGGCGGTCGCGGTGTTCTCAGGCAAGTTTCTTCTCCAGTCGTCGGATCAGGAGGGAGGTGGGGTAGCTGGCGGCCAGGAAGATCAGGCCGGCGATGGTGATCGGCTCGGTGTACCGGAAGAACTGGTCTCCGTAGCCCTGCGCGGCGCGCACCAGCTCGGGGATGTAGATGACCACGAAGAACGGAGTCTCCTTGAACATGGAGATCGCGTAGTTGCCCAACGCCGGCAGGGTGTTGCGGATCGCCTGGGGGACGACCACCGCGCGCCAGGTGCGGACCCTCGGCAGGGAGAGCGCGGTGGCGGCCTCCCACTGCCCCGTGGGCACGGAGTCGATGCCTGCGCGGTACACCTCGGCCATGTAGGTCGTGTAGTGGATGCCGAGCACCCAGATGCCGATCGCCAGCGTCGAGTCGATGTACGGCGACAGCACGAGGTTCGCGAAGACCAGCTGCACCACCAGCGGCGTCATGCGGATGAACTCGACCACCCAGGTGACGGGCGCATTGATGATCGCGGGCGCGCTGCGCCGGATGATCGCCACGATCAGGCCCAGCACCAGCGCGATGAGGGTTCCCAGCACGGTGGCCAGCAGGGTGATCTTGAAACCGTCGATCAGCAGCGGGAACGCTGCGGCGGCGTGGTCCCAGTTCCACCATGAGGTCTCTTCCGGGGTCATGCCAGACCACCTCCTGTCGGGGTGCTCGCCTTGGCGACGGAGTGGTCACGGACCACCCGCGCAGAGCGTCCGCTGGTGCCGGGCGGGCGGAAGAGGGAGCCCCAGGACTCGGACAGGGCCGGGCCGCGCCCGATCCGGTGCTTGGCCCGCACCTCGAGGCCGTTCATCAGGATCACGATCAACCAGGCGATCAGGTAGTAGCACAGCAGGGCGAAGCTGTAGGCGAACCAGGTGCCGGTGCGGTCGCGCAGCTGCTCGACCTGGAAGAACAGGTCGTACAGGAGCACGGTGCTGACGATGGCGCTGCCCTTGAGCAGCTGGATCCACAGGTTCGACAGCGACGGGAGCATCAGCGCCCAGGCCTGGGGGATCACGACGCGGAACATGCCGCGGGCGGGGCTCAGGCTGAGCGCGCTGATCGCCTCGTACTGCCCCTTGGGCACCGAGCCGATCGAGCCTCGCACCACCTCCGCGGCGTAGGCGCCGTAGTTCAGGCCCAGCGCGAGCACGCCCACCAGCAGCGGCTCGAGCCGGAAGCCCAGCGGGTAGGGCAGCTGCGGGAGCACGAACGCGAGCCAGAACAGCTGCACCACCAGCGAGGTGCCGCGGAAGAACTCCACGAACACCCGGGCCACGCCGCGCACGATCATGTACTTCGAGACCTGTGCCAGGCCGAAGATGAACGCGATCGCCAGTGCCAGCGCACCGCCGAGGGCGGTCGCCAGGAGCGTCAACGTGACGCCGTCGAGGATCATCGGCATCCGGTCCAGCACGAGCTGGAGGTTCGGACCGAGATCCTGGAAGAAGCCGATCACTCCATCCATCAGGACATCACCTCTCGGACGACGATCGACCCGGCTCGACCCTCAGCGGGCCGGCCGGGACGATGTCTTGGGATGGAGCGGGGTTCACTGCAGGGAGGACAGGTCACCGCTGCAGAGGATCTCGCTGGTCATATCCTCGGGCGGCAGCTCCTCCTCGGAGAAGCCGAAGTCGCCCACGATCGAGAGGTAGCGCTCGGGATCGGCGATGATCTCGGCGAGCTTCTCGTTGTAGGCGTCCAGCAGCGAGGTGTCCTCCTTGCGGAAGACGGTGCCGCCGGCGCCGACCTGCTTCACCCCGTCGATCTCCTGGACGAAGCTCTCGGTGACGTCGACGCCGTCGACGGTGTTGTCCGCGAGCCAGTTCAGGGAGATGGCGGTGAGCGCGAAGGCGTCGGCGTTGCCGGCCTTGAGCGCGTCCACACCGTCCTGCGGGCCTCCGACCTCGATGGCATCGAGACCGAGATCGGCGACGTAGTCGGACTCGATCGCACCGGACATGGTCGCGACGGTCAGGCCCGAGTCGACGAAGGAGTTCATATCCACCAGACCCTCGGGGTTGCCCTCGGGGACCATCAGCGCGGTCGTGTACTGGAACTCGGGCTCGCTGAAGGCGGCCTCCGCGCAGCGATCGGGCAGGATCGACATGCCGGCGCTGACCGCGTCGAACTGACGGGAGTTCAGGCCGGGGATGAGCGAGCCCCAGTCGGTGAGGCGGCCCTCGACGTTCTCGATGCCCAGCTCGCCGAAGATCTCGCGGTGCAGGGCGACGGTCGCACCCATCAGCTCACCGCCGTCCTCGAAGCTGTAGGGGGCTTCACCGGCGAAGCCGACGGTGATGGTCCCGGCGTCCTGCAGCTGGCTGAGCAGGTCTCCTCCGCCGCCGCCATCGCTGCCGCCGTCCCCACCGCCGTCGCCGCCCGTGCTGGTGCGGCTGCAGGCGGCGAGGCCGCCCAGCGCGGCGGCCGAGAGGACCAGACCGCTCTTTCGGATGAAGCTTCGGCGGTTCTGCATGGAAATGCTCCCTTGCTGTGTGTCTCGCGCTCTACGGTGATGTAAGACACTACTCGGTGCTACCCGGTGTCGGACAATCCGCAGATCAGCGTTTCGGATCGTGGGCAACGCTACTGCCCGCGACCGCAGGTTTCGGACCGCTGACCGGTTCGTGATGGTGTCGTGACCCGCGGCCCGAGGTCCCCGAGGGCCTGAATGTGACGGCGATGACTCCCCCGCGGGACGCGTGCGGCGCGCCGGGGACGGATGATTAGATGACGCCCCGCGCGCATATCGCGCACGAGCACAGGAGGATGCGATGCCCCCTCGCCAGGACACGGTCCGGCTGCCGCTGATGCAGCCCATCCGTCGGCCCTCGATCATCGATCAGGCCGAGCTCGAGCTGCGCAACGCGATCTATTTCGGCGACCTGCGACCCGGCGACACCATCCCCGAGGTGCAGGTGTCCAAGCAGATGGGCATCTCCCGCTCCTCGCTGCGCGAGGCCTGCCAGCGCCTGGTGCGAGACGGCCTGCTCACCCAGATCCCCGGTCGAGGGCTGTTCGTGACGAGGATGGACGCGGTGACGATGTCCGACTTCATCGACTACCGCCTGGGCATCGAGATGCAGGCCGCCTCGATCGTCGCCGACAGGGTCGCCGGGCTGCGGGCCGACGGCGACGATCAGGCCGTCGTCACCCTGCTGGCGCCGCTGCGCGAGTGCCTCGAGAGGACGCGCCTGGCGCTCGAGGCCGAGGAGGTCATCGAGGCCGGCAACGCGGATCTGGAGCTGCATCAGCAGATCGCGGAGATCGCGCAGAACCGCTTCCTGGTCTCGTCGATGAGCACGATCGTGATCCTCACCCGGATGGGCAGCTTCTCGGATCCGCGCGGCTTCGGCGTGCGCGCCGACATCACCGAAGCGCATGAGGCGCTGCTCGGCGCCTTGTCCGCAGGTGACGCCTCACGGGCCCGCGCGGTGCTGCGCGAGACGCTGCAGGAGCTCGCACAGCGACTGCGCAGCGGGGAGAACGAGCAGGACGTGGTGCGCGATCCCGATCTGCTGGAGTCCGACGGGCCGGAGTGGACCACTCTCGAGGATCCCGCGACCGCGACGCTCTGAGCCGGCCCGAGGCGACCGGCCAGCGAAGGACCGGCAGGAGAGCCGAGGCAAAGCCCAGGGAGAGCCAAGGGAAAGCCACGAGAGCCAAGGGAGAAGGCCCCTCCCCCGCGGTGTCACCGCAGGTGAGGGGCCTTCTGTCGTCGGCGGAGACGAGAGGATTTGAACCTCCGAGGCGGTTTATCACCACCTACTCCCTTAGCAGGGGAGCGCATTCGGCCGCTCTGCCACGTCTCCTGGTACCG
>JAAZLF010000253.1 GCA_012799425.1 Actinomycetales bacterium
GCCGTGGTGTTCGGCAACCTGCTGATCTCGCTGCTGCGCCACAGCGACCGCGTCGCCTCCGCCTCGCTCGCGCAGCTGGTCAACGTGATCGCCCCGATCATGACCGAGCCCGGCGGCAGCGCCTGGCGCCAGACCACCTTCCATCCCTTCGCGCTCACCTCCCGCCACGCCAGGGGCGAGGTGCTGCAGGTGAACATCGACGCGCCGAGCTTCGAGAACCAGCGCTTCGGCACCAGCGCCTCGGCCGACGCCGTCGCGACGTGGGACGAGGCCTCCGGCGACCTCACCCTGTTCGTGGTCAACCGCGATGCCTCGGGCGCCCTGGACCTCGGCGTGGACCTCTCCTCCTTCGGCGATCTCGAGCTCGTCGAGGCGGTGACCCTGCACCACGAGGACCCCTACGCCGCCAACACCAAGGACGCCCCCGACACCGTCGTCCCGCAGCCGAACTCCTCGGTGGCGCTCGAGGACGGAACGCTCTCCGGCGCGCTGCCGGCGATCTCCTGGACCATGGTCCGCCTCTCCCGCACCGCCGCCTGAACCGGCCCGACCGCCACCATCACGAGGACCCCCTATGTCGACCCCTGATCACACCCTCACCTCCGATCTCGTCTCCGCCCTGACCCCGACGACCACCGGCTCCCGCCCCGCGGGGGCCGGCCCGTCGGCCGGACGCACCGACGGCCCCGCCCGCGTGGTCGTCAACCTCGACCTGCCCGGCGCGACCATCAGCCGCCACCTCTACGGCCACTTCGCCGAGCACCTCGGCCGCTGCATCTACGAGGGCTTCTACGTGGGGGAGGACTCGGAGATCCCGAACACCCGCGGCATCCGCGATGACGTGGTCGCCGCGCTGCGCGCCCTGAAGATCCCGAACCTGCGCTGGCCCGGCGGCTGCTTCGCCGACGACTACCACTGGCGCGACGGGATCGGCCCGCGCGAGGACCGCCCCCGGATGGTGAACTCCCACTGGGGCGACATCGTCGAGGACAACTCCTTCGGCACCCACGAGTTCATGGATCTCGTGGAGATGCTGGACACCGAGGCGTACGTCAACGGCAACGTCGGCTCCGGAACGGTCGCGGAGATGAGCGACTGGATCGAGTACCTCACCCGCGCCGACGATTCCCCGATGGCGTCCCTGCGCCGGCAGAACGGGCGGGACGAGCCGTGGAAGGTGCCCTTCTTCGGCATCGGCAACGAGGCCTGGGGCTGCGGCGGCAACATGCGCGCCGAGGACTACGCGGCGCTGGCCCGGCAGTACTCCACCTACGTGCGCGACCATGCGGGCAACGAGGTCACCCGCATCGCCGCCGGTGCGAGCGACGGCGACTACTCCTGGACCGAGGCGCTGATGCGTGCGGCGACGGGCCTGGAGGGCAAGGACGGCAAGGCCGGCCCGTACCAGGCGATCTCGCTGCACTACTACACGATGTCCGGTCCCTGGTCGGACAAGGGATCCGCGACCGAGTTCAGCGAGGAGGAGTGGTACCGCACGCTCTCCCGCGCGGCCTTCGCCGAGGAGCTCGTCGCCCGCCACTCTACCGTCATGGACCAGTACGACCCGCACAAGAAGGTGGGTCTGGTCTTCGACGAGTGGGGCACGTGGTGGAACGTGGAGCGCGGCACCAAC
>JAAZLF010000024.1 GCA_012799425.1 Actinomycetales bacterium
CGCCGTCGTCCGCGGAGCAGGCGGTGAGCACCAGCGGCACCGCATGCAGCGGGTCCTGGGCGGTGGCGAGCGGCCCGGTGGTGCTCACGCGGCAGTCCTCGTGGGCGCGTGAGAGCAGGCGGCCGACGGGGAAGCCGGTCGCGGGGTCGAGCTGGGCCCAGCCCTGGGCGGGGTCGAAGCGCAGCGGGATCGAGGGCAGCACCCCGGTGGCACGGGCGGCGTCCAGCAGCGCAGGAGGCTCAGCGGGACGGGCGGGAAGCTCCGTCCCGGCGGGGTCCGGCCCACGGGTCTCCCCTGCCTCCAGCAGCTCCCACAGCGGCTCCTCGGGCGCGGTGAGGTCGTGGCCGGCGAGGCGGCAGGTGCCGTCCTCGCAGCGGCGCAGCACGAGCAGGTCGCCGTCGAGGGCGAGCGGGACACCGTCCAGGGTGAGGGAGGGCAGCTCTCCGTCGGCCCCGCCCGACACGGTGCGATCCAGCGTGAGCACCGCGGTGGTGCTGGCCGTGACGTGCACGGCGCGGCGCCCGTCCGCGGAGAGGGCCACGAGGTCCTCGGGGGCGGCGCGCAGACGGCGCGAGCCGAGCTCATCGAGCAGCTCCGCGTCGCCACCCGCGCGGCGCACCAGCACCGGCGTGCCCGCCTCGGGCACGGAGTGCACCGTGTCTCCCTCCCCGAGAGCCTCGATGGCGGTGAGAGCCTGCCTCTCGAGCGGGGCCGGGCGCGCAGTCAGCACGGCGGGAAGGGTGAGCGCGAGGGCGAGGAGCGCCGCGGCGGCGAGGGCGATCACCGCACGCGGTCGCAGCCCCGGCCGGGCCCCCGGCAGGGCCAGCAGCAGCGCGCCGAGCCCGGCACCGGCGAGGATCCCCGCGGCCAGGCGCAGCGCGCCGAGCAGGAAGTGCTCGGCCAGCAGCGCGCAGATCCCTGCGAGCGCGAGCATCGCCACGGCGGCGCCGAGCACGACGGTGCGGTCCGGTGCCTCCTCGGAGCCGGGCTCCGGCACCCGGGCGGGGCGGGCTGTCACCGGGGCGAGCCGTAGTACGCGCCGGTGGTCTCCTCCCGCAGGGCGTCGAAGTCACCGGTGATCAGGGACTCGCGGATCCGGTCCACCAGGCGCACCACGAAGCGCTCGTTGTGGATGGTGCACAGCGTCGAGGAGAGCATCTCCTTGGCTCGGAACAGGTGATGCACGTACGCGGCGGTGTAGTGGGTGCAGGTGTAGCAGTCGCAGCTCTCGTCGATCGGCGCGAACTGGCGGCGGTATCTCGCACCGGTGAGGTTCACCCGACCGGTGCGGGTGTAGACGGCGCTGTTGCGCGCCACCCGCGACGGGGAGACGCAGTCGAAGGTGTCCGCACCTGCCGCGATCGCGACGAACAGGTCGTCGACCTCGCTGATGCCCAGCAGGTGGCGGGGCTTGTCCTCCGGCAGCTCCTCGGTCACCCAGCCGACGATCGTGCCGAGGTTCTCCTTCTCGAGCGCCCCGCCGATGCCGAAGCCGTCGAAGGACCAGCCCTCGACGTCCATCGCGCCGAGGTCCCGCGCGGCTTGCCGGCGCAGGTCCTCGTACTGGGCGCCCTGGATGACGCCCCACAGCTGCTGGTAGGGACGATGGGTGCGCTCGGCGGTGAGGCGCGCGTGCTCGGCCAGGCAGCGGATCGCCCACAGCCGGGTGCGCTCGAGCGCCTGCTCCTGGTAGCCGCGCGAGTTCATCAGGGTGGTCAGCTCGTCGAAGGCGAACATGATGTCCGCGCCCAGGCCGTGCTGGATCTGCATCGAGATCTCGGGGGTGAAGCGGTGCACGTCGCCGTTGATGAAGGAGC
>JAAZLF010000254.1 GCA_012799425.1 Actinomycetales bacterium
CGGCGTTCGAGGCCCGCGTGCCGGATCGATGTCCCGCTCGCTCCCGCCGGTGGCCGACGCCCCTCGCGCCAGGCCCCAACCGTTCCGCCCCGCCACCCCTCAACACACCGGCTCACGGCCGTCGAGAACACCGATTCCTTGCAGGAACGGGGGATATCGGTGATCTCAACGCACCCACACCCGCGTGTCGCGCTGAACGTGGCCCGGCAAACGTGGCGCGGCAAACGCGGCCCCGAACGTGGCGCGGCAAACGTGGCGCGGCACACCCGGCCCGCTGAACGTGACCCCCGAACGCGGCCCGGCAAACGTGGCCCGGCGGAGGTGGGCCGGCACTCGTGTCGTGGCGGGAGGCCCGGGTCAGTGTCCTTCGGCGAGGTGGTCCAGGGCGGCACGGAGGTTCCACCTCGCAGCATCGCGCAGCGCCTCGGGCAGCTCGGCGCCGTAGACGACCCGCAGCAGCCGGTCCATGGTCAGCACGCCGGCGGTCCGTGCTCTGCGCACCTGCTCGATGCGCTCGCGACGGTGCTCGATGGCCTGCTCGAGGGCTTCGAGCACGTCCAGCGGCGAGTCGTAGGCGGGACCGTGACCGGGGTGGATCGAGCCGATGCGGCCGTCCACCGCCATCGCGTGCAGGATCGCGAGTGACTGCAGGTACTCGGTGAGCGAGCCGCCGTCCTCGGGGATGATCACGGTCGAGGATCCGCCCAGCAGCGTGTCACCGCTGAGCAGGCGCCCGCCGTCCACCAGCACGCCCACGGAATCGGAGGTGTGGCCGGGCAGGTGGATGACGTGTCCCACCGTCCCGTGGTCGCCCTCGAGGGTCGCGGGCAGGGGCCGTGATCCGGGCACCGCGCTCTGGTCGGCGGCCCACAGCGGCACCTCGAGGCCGGTGCGCGCGGACAGCTGTCGGGCCAGGGTCGCAGCGCCCGCGGTGTGGTCGGCGTGGCGATGTGTGACCAGCACTCCCTGTGGGCGCGCCTCGGCTCCGCAGGTCATCAGCAGCTCTGCGAGATGCTCGGGATCCTTGGGACCGGGGTCGACCACCCACACCTGTCCCCCGTCGCGCAGCACGTAGGAGTTCGTGCCGGCGAGGGTCATCGGGCCGGGGTTCTCTGCCCGGACGGCGATCAGCTCGACCGCGTCGGCCTCGGGGGCTCGCTGGGGGACGTCCTCGGACACGGCGCCTCGCTCAGTCGTCCGCGGCGGCCGGGCCGTCGAGCTCCACCAGCAGGTCGAGCTCCACGGGCGCGTCCATGGGGAGCACGGTGACGCCGACGGCGGCGCGGGCGTGCACCCCCGCTGCGCCGAAGACCTCCCCGAGCAGGGTGCTCGCTCCGTTGATCACCGCAGGCTGGGCGGTGAACGAGGGGTCCGAAGCGACGTACCCGGTCACCTTGACCACGCGCGAGATCCGGTCGAGATCGCCTACGAGCGCCTCGATCGCCGCGAGCGCGTTGAGGCAGCAGATGGCGGCGAGCTCGGAGGCCTGCTCCTGGGTGACGGCCGCGCCGACCTTGCCGGTCAGCGGGAGCGCGCCGTCCACGAAGGGCAGCTGTCCGGAGGTGTGCACGTGGTCGCCGCTCGCTACGGCCGGCACGTAGGCGGCGACCGGAGCGGCGACGCCGGGCAGCGCCAGCCCGAGCTCGTCGAGACGGGCACGGATGCGGGCGCTGCGGCCCGGGACGGCCGTCATCCGCTCAGCCCTCGGCCAGGGGACGCTTGAGGTAGGCGACCAGATTCTCCGGGTTCGGGCCCGGCACGACCTGGACCAGCTCCCAGCCCTCCTCGCCGTAGTTGTCGAGGATCTGCTTGGTCGCGTGGATCAGCAGCGGAACGGTCAGGTATTCCCAGCGGGTGTAGGTGCTCATGCCGCGAGCCTACCGGTGTCGACGCAGGTGCGCGGGGAGCCAGGGGCACTCGGACCACCGGGCTCGTCGCGCACCGTCACCGCGGCGGCGTCAGCTGCCGACGGCCTGCTGCTCGGCACGACGCAGCGCGGCCGACCAGTCGCTCACATCGGGGTTGCGGCGCAGCAGGCGACGCCGCTCGCGCTCGGTCATCCCACCCCACACCCCGAAGTCGACGCGGTTGTCCAGCGCGTCGGCCAGGCACTCGGTCTTCACCGGGCACGCGCCGCAGGCGATCTTGACCGCATGCTGCTCGGCGCCCTGCACGAAGAACCCGTCAGGGTCCATGCTCACGCAGGCGCCTCGTGTCGCCCAGCTCGAGTCAGCGGTGATCGGAGTTGCCCCGATGGTCATGCTCGTCCCCTTTCAGGTCCGAATCGACATTGATCCGTACACGTGCCCAACTGTATGGAGACCGTCGCCACAGTGCAAAACGTGACGTCCGGCAGACGCGGGCACGGGCGTTGTGATAAGCATCCGGGCTCTCTGCTGAGCGCCCGATGAGCAGGTCTCGGTCCCGCATCGGGTTCGTGAAGATTCCGCGCCCGTGGCATGCCTCATGGCCGCCGCGACCCGGCTCCCCGTACTGTGTGAGCATGGCCCGCACCACGCCCGCGCCCGCTTCCGGTCGCTCCCTCCCCGTCGCCCTGCTGCAGACCGTCTACCTGCTGCTGGGGCTGCTCGCCGTCTCCGCTCTCGCGGGGGTGCTGCTGGCGGCGTTCTTCCTCCCGCTGGTGTCCGCGAGCTCGGCGGTCGCCAAGGATGGAGTGGACCTGTTCGACTCGTACCCGTCCGAGCTCGAGGTCGAACCGCTGAACGAGGCCAGCCGCATCGAGGCGGCCGACGGGTCGCTGCTGGCGACCTTCTACACCGAGAACCGCATCATGGTGCCGCTCGAGGAGATCTCGCCGCACATGCAGCACGCGGTGATCGCGATCGAGGACCGCCGTTTCCATGAGCACGGCGGCATCGACCCCAAGGGCATGCTCCGCGCGTTCGCCTCGAACGCCGCGGGCGGCGCGACGCAGGGCGGCTCGACCCTCACGCAGCAGTACGTGAAGAACGCGCTGCTGATGGACGCCGTCCAGCGGGGCGACCAGGAGGACATCAACGAGGCGACGGAGCAGACCTACGGCCGCAAGCTGCGTGAGGCGAAGCTCGCCCTCTCGCTCGAGAAGCAGTGGTCGAAGGACGAGATCCTCAACGCGTACCTGAACGTGGCGCAGTTCGGGCCCTCCCAGTACGGGGTGGAGACGGGCTCGCGGCACTACTTCTCCAAGAGCGCCGTCGATCTCAACCCGGGCGAGGCCGCGCTGCTGGCGGGCGTCACCAACGGCCCGAACCAGTACGACCCCGTCTCCCACCCCGAAGCCGGCGAGAAGCGTCGCAACGAGGTGCTCAGCGACATGCTCCGCGACGGCTACATCGACGAGGAGGAGCACGAGGAGTACAGCTCCCAGCCGGTCGAGGAGATGCTCGAGATCCAGAACGTGCGCGCCGGCTGCGCGGATGCGGGCACCAGCGGCTTCTTCTGCGACTACGTCACCCGCTCGCTGCTGAACGATCCCACGTTCGCGCCCACCTACGAAGAGCGTCGCAAGCTCCTCTACGGCGGCGGCCTCACGATCCGCACCACGCTGAGCCCCGCCACCCAGGCAGAGGCCGTGGACGTCCTGCAGCGCAAGGTGCCCGGCGATGCACAGCACGGCTTCGGCCACTCGATCGTCACCGTCGAGCCCGGCACCGGGAACATCCTGACGATGGCGCAGAACCGCTCGTTCAACCCCCATCAAGAGGTCGAGCCGGGCGAGACGGCGATCAACTACAACGTCCCGCAGGCGCTCGGCGGCGGCAACGGCTTCCCCGTCGGCTCGACGTTCAAGCCCTTCGTGCTCCAGCAGTGGCTCGAGAGCGACCGGTCGATCTACGACCGGGTCAGCACCGAGCGCAACCCGATCACCTACGCCCCGGCGAAGTGCCTGGGCGGCGGGGCCTGGCGGGAGACCCCGGGCTGGAACCCGGACAACGCGGTCTCGGTGACGATCCAGCCGCGCGAGACGGTGCTGAACTCGACGAAGTTCTCCATCAACACCAGCTACACGGACATGGCCGGCCAGCTGGACCTGTGCGAGATCGCGGACTCCGCGCGCAACATCGGTGTCGTGCCCGCGTCCTACAACCCGTACGACCC
>JAAZLF010000255.1 GCA_012799425.1 Actinomycetales bacterium
CAATCTCGCCGAGGCGAGATGAACTCGAGAGCCTCGGAAGTACTTTCATCCTAGCGATGCGCGCAGTTCACTCGCAGTTCATGATGCGCGCGAGCCCCACTGTACGGCGGGGCGAGTGCCTCGCCCAGCAGTCGTGATCGACTCGGCGCAGTGTGTCTCAGAGGTCACGGAGTGAACGGGCGAGGCCCTCCTGCAGATCGTGCAATCCGACCGGGGCTGCGTAGTTCTCGGCGACGGTGTCCACGACGGAAGCGATGGACTCGGCCCCACCCTTCGGCTCCACATACTCGCGGTAGCGGGACTCGCCGGGGTAGGCCGAGTAGTAGTCGTGGAACTTGTACAGACCTCCCTTGAGCTTATCGCTCAGGCGAATGTGAGCGTTCGGGACCCCCAGTGCATCCGAGAAGATCAGTCCATGCAGGCTGGAGGAGAGAACTGCATCGCACGAGGCGATCTCGCGTGCCACCTCCTCGGGCGTCCATGCCACGTTGATCACGCGCACATCGGCACCGAGCTCTCCCATCCGCCGGACGACCGGGGAGTTGACATCGTGATAGTGCGGGATCAGGCCGAGCGAGTATCGCTTCTTCACCGGGCCGTCGAGGAGCACCGGAGCCAGAATCCCCGGATCTCCGAGAGCGATGCTCCGCGAGGAAAGGTTGTCTACTCGTGCCAGCGTGGATTTTCCACGTACCGCCAGCACGTCCAACCGCGCAGGCCCCTCATCCGGGCCTGCGGCCCGGATGAATCCGCTTCCCCACACCCGAGGCTGGTTCGACCCCTGCCTTCTGAGGATCATCTGGATCACCGATCCAGCACCTACCAGGTCGCAGCGATCGGGCGCCCCCCACACGACTCGCCGCCCGGTCAGGCGCTCTACGAGCGGGGGCGTGAGCTCGTCACCGAAGTTCAGGCGGTGCGGAAACTTCCACCGCCACCAAAAGGTCGAGATCGGCGTGTTCACGCGCGCCACCCCCGGATGGATCGCACCGCTCGGGTAAGCACGACGCCGACGACGGGGATGGACTTGATCGCGTCGACGGTGCGTGGAGTTGAGCTCTTCACTCCGTCCGGACGAGCTGGCTGGAACAGCTTCACCGCCGGGCCGGACTTCGGCCGAGTCGCCAGCCCTTCGACGACCATCCCACCGGACTCATCCGCGACGAGATCGAAGCCTGCTGCACGCGCAGGCCAATATTCCGTGCCAACGACCGCCAGCGGAGTCCTTACACCGTTGAGGGCCGCTGCGAATCGAACAGTCGCACCAATCATCTCCGGCGCCACAGGGAGTCGCAGACCGATCACTCTGTCACCAAGACGAGTGCTCGGCAGCAGCTGCCTACCCCCGTGCTGGGCGACTCCTTCGAGGTAGCAAAAGTACTCATCTTCAGGATGCGGCGCGCGCGCAGTCTGCACCAGCAAGATCGCTCGTCCGTCGTCGTCCCGCGTCAGCCCCAGGCTTCGAGCTCGCGCAGTGTTACGCGAGACCAAGCCACCGCGGTCGATCGACAGGTTCCCCGGGCCCTGCGTGTAGTAAGCGATCAGCCGATCTTGCGGCAACGGGTCCTCC
>JAAZLF010000256.1 GCA_012799425.1 Actinomycetales bacterium
GGCGCTGCTGGACGTCGTCGCCGGCGCCCTCCAGATCGGTGTGACGCACCTGAGCGCCTACGCCTTCTCCACCGAGAACTGGAAGCGGTCCCCGGAGGAGGTGCGCTTCCTGATGGGCTTCTCCCGCTCGGTGCTGCGCCGCCAGCGCGACACCCTGAACTCCTGGGGCGTGCGCATCGTCTGGGTGGGCCGCGAACAGCGGCTGTGGGGCAGCGTGATCAAGGAGCTGCGCGAGGCGGAGGAGCTGACCCGCCACAACTCCCGGATGACGCTCTACATGTGCGTGAACTACGGCGGTCGCGCCGAGATCATCGACGCGGTCCGCTCGATCGCGGAGGATGCCCGCGCCGGCCGTCTCAGCGGCAAGGGGATCACCGCCAAGAGCTTCGCACGGCACCTCGATGACCCCGACATGCCGGACGTCGACCTGTTCCTGCGCACCAGCGGGGAGCAGCGCACCTCGAACTTCCTGCTGTGGCAATCGGCCTACGCGGAACTGGTCTTCGTCGATGAGCTGTGGCCGGACGTGGACCGCAGGGTCCTGTGGCGGGCGATCACCGAGTACGCCCGGCGCGATCGACGCTACGGGGGCGCTATCGACGCCCCGGATCAGTCCTCGACGGTCTGATCCGCGCGGTGAGCGCCGGAACGCTCCGCGGCCTCCGGGGCCGATGCCGTCACCCCTCCGGTGCGGCGGCGATGCTGCAGCAGCACGGCGATCAGCGCGACGATCGCGCCGAGAGCGGCGACCGCGGCCCAGGGCGAGAGCAGGAACAGCTCGAACCACGCCATGACAGCCACGAGGCCGACCGTCGCGTAGATGACCGCCCAGGCGAGGCCGCCGATCTCGAGCGCGGGGACATAGCGCTTCGCCGGCATCCCGGTCAGGCCCGCGGCGGCGTTCGCCGCCGTCTGGAAGCCGACGGTGAGGAAGCTCAGCGCCACCACCGGGGCGCCCCAGCGGTTGATCAGGTCGGTGGCGCGCTGGACGTTCGCAGACTCGAGGAACCTCGCGACCCGCCCTCGGTCAGCCGCTCGGCGGGCGGCGCGGCCCAGCAGGTAGGTGGCACCGGCACGGCACCAGATCACCACGTACAGGAAAGCGACCGCTGGTACCAGCGGAAGCTGTCCGACCCACTCCATCATCGTGACCGCGCCTCGTCCGCGTCGTCTGCGTTGTCTGCGTTGCGCTGGTCAGGCTCGGAGCGAGCCCCCTTCTCCGAGTGATCGGTGCACAGCCCGAACACCTCCAGGGTGTGGTCCACGTCGGTGAATCCGTGCTCATGGGCGATCGCGTCCATCGAGCTCTCGAGCTTCGGCGCCAGGAACTCGACCGTGCGGCCGCACTCGCGGCAGACCAGATGATGGTGGTGCCCGGTGTCCTCGCACTGCCGGTACAGGGACTCGCCGTCACCCGCCACGAGCACATCGAGCCGACCGGAGCGCGCCAGGGTCTGGAGGTTCCGGTACACGGTGGCCAGGCCGACGGTCTCGCCATCGGCCTTCATCTGCTCGTGGATCTGCTGGGCGCTGCGGAAGTCATCCTGGCGCGAGAGCGTCTCGAGGATCGCGGTGCGCTGTCGGGTGTTCCGTTGCATGACCCCATTGTCCTCCACCACGACCAGGACTTCTATCAGTCGTGGGGCGTTGCACGTGCGGCGGCGGGCGGCGCCTCGGCCCGCGTGGGGCCCGGGCCCGCGACGGCGGGGAGTCGGCGCGCGGGGCGCAGCGCGCGCACGCTCAGCCCCAGGATGTAGGCGGCGACCGTCAGCAGCACGATCACGCCGCCCGGCGGGAGATCGACGTACACGGTGATCAGCAGGCCGCCCAGCGAACAGACCACGGCGATCGCCATCGCGGTGCGCATGGTGCGCGCGAAGCCGACCACCACCTGCTGCGCGGCGGCGACCGGCACGATCATCAGCGCCGAGACCATCAGAGCGCCGACGATCCGCATCGACAGCGTCACGGTCAGCGCGGCCAGCACCGCGATCAGCACGTTCACCACCCGCACCGGCAGCCCGGAGGCGCGGGCGAACTCTTCGTCCGCGGTCACCGCGGCGAGCAGCCCGGACAGGCCCACTCCGATCGCCAGCACCAGCACCGCCAGCACCGAGGAGATCACCGTGTCCAGCGCGGTGACGGTCGAGAGGGAGCCGAAGAGGTAGCCCATCAGGTTCTGGGAGGTGCCCCCGGCGAGCTGGATGATCACCACGCCGCCGGCGATGCCGCCGTAGAACAGGATCGCCAGCGCCACGTCGCGGCTGGTGTGGCTGATCTCGCGGACGTACTCGATCAGCACGGCGCCGATCACCGAGGCGGCGAGCGCGCCGGGGATCGCCAGGAGGTCGGCGGGGGAGGCGGTGATCCACGCGCCCACCAGCCAGCCCACGGCCACACCGGTCAGCGCCACGTGCCCCAGCCCGTCGCCGAGCAGGGACAGTCGCTTCTGCACCAGATAGGTGCCGACCACGGGGGCGGTGAGCCCGATGAGCACCGCGATGATCAGCGGGTAGCGCAGCAGGTCGGAGGTGAGGATGTCGAGGGGCGAGATCATGCGGGGTGGATCTCCTGTCCGAGGCACTGGTCGAGCGGGGCGGCATCCTCGGGATGCCCGTGCCCGGGGTGGAGGCGGGGTCGGTCGGCCTCAGGGCCGTCGTGGACCACCCGGCCGTGGTCCAGGACCACGGCGCGGCGGATGTCATCGGTCAGCGGGCCGGTCTCGTGCAGGACCACGAGGATCGATGTGCCGGCGGCCGAGAGCTCCCGGAACAGCTCGGAGATCAGCTCCTGGGTGGGCAGATCCACCCCGGAGAACGGCTCATCGAGCACCAGCAGCTCCGGGTCGCGCACGAGGGCGCGGGCAATCATCACGCGGCGCCGCTGCCCGCCGGACATCCGGGTGATCGGGCGGCCGGCGAGGTCGGCCATGCCGACGGCCTCGAGAGCGGCCATCACGCGGGCGTCCCGGCGGTTCGGCCACCAGGAGCGCGCACCGAGCAGTCCGCTGGCGACGGTCTCCCGGGCGGTCGCGGGGATGGAGCCGGCCTCCGTGGAGTCCTGGGGCACGTAGCCGAGGCGGTCGTGGGAGGAGCCGTGCTGCACGGGCGTGCCGAACAGACGGGCCGTGCCTGTCTCCAGCGGCAGGATGCCGACGGCCGCGCGCAGCAGGGTCGACTTGCCGGACCCGTTGGCGCCCAGCAGCGCCACCAGCTCTCCGGCCTCGATACGGAGGTCGACGGCATGGAGCACCCGCTGGCCCCCGCGGGAGACCGACGCGCCGGTGACCTCGATGACGGGCGGGGTGGGGCCGCCGCTCATGACCAGCTCGCGACCAGTGCGCTGCAGTTGTCTCGCATGACCTGAGCGTAATCGGCATCCGCGGACTGCTGGGTCTCGAGGTTGTCGAGCTCCTCGCTGTCGATGCCGAGGTTGCGGGCGAGGGTCTGAGCGACCTTGGGGGAGGCCGAGGTCTCGAAGAACACCGTGGTCACCCCCTCCTCCTCGACCAGGCCCTCGAGCGCGAGCAGACGCTGCGGGGACGGTTCGTTCTCGGGGTCGACGCCGCTGATCCCGATCTGATGCAGGTCGTAGCGCTCGGCGAGGTACGCGTAGGCCGCGTGGCTGGTGATGAACGGCTTGCGGCCCTCGACCGCGCCGAAGGACTCGGCGAGCTCGGCATCCAGCGCTTCGAGCTCCTGCCTCAGCTCCTGGGCGGAGGCGCTGAACTCCTCCGCGGCCTCGGGCGCGAGCTCGCCCAGACGCTGCGCGAGCGCATCGGCGAGGTCCGCCATCCGGAGCGGATCATGCCAGAAGTGGGGGTCGTTCGGGCCGTGGTCGTGTCCGTCGTGACCCTCGCCCTCGTGCTCCTCGTGCTCCTCGTGCTCGTCTTCGGCGTGCTCGGCGTGCTCCTCGGCGGACTCGTCCGAGTGCTCCTGGCCCGCGCCGATCGGCAGGAACGTGATCGCCGAGGAGACATCGAGCACGTTCTCGCCGTCCTGGGACGCGATCGCATCGTCCAGCGCCGCCTGCAGGCCCGGGATCTGGAGCACGAGGTCCGCGCTCTCGACGAGCATCACCTGCTTGACCGAGAGCTCGATGCCGTGGGCGTCGGCCCCGGGCGTGGTGAGGTCGGTGAGCTCCACGTGGCCCCCGCCGATGCGGGTGACCAGGTAGGCCAGCGGATACGCCGAGGTCACGACGGACAGGCCGCCGTTCCCGCCCCCGCTCGAGGAGCCGCACGCAGCCAGCAGGGCTGCGCCGGCACCGAGTCCGGCGGCGGCGAACAGGGAACGTCGTGAGGGGAGCGGGGTCTGCGACATGACAATCATTCTCACCAGTGGGGCGGGCCTGCGCAAGCCGACAGGGGAGAGCGAGGCCCTGACGTGGGGACGCTCACAGCAGGGCGGGTGACTATGCTGGAGAGGTTCTGACCGATCCGTCACCAGGAGTATCCCCGTGGCCAAGGCCCCTGCCAGCACGCTGGACAACGTCATCGCCCTCGCCAAGAAGCGCGGCTTCGTGTTCCCGGCCGGTGAGATCTACGGAGGTACCCGCTCCGCATGGGATTACGGCCCCCTGGGTGTCGAGCTCAAGGAGAACATCAAGAAGCAGTGGTGGCGGACCTTCGTCCAGTCCCGCGGCGACATGGTGGGCCTGGACTCCTCGATCATCCTGCCCAAGCGCGTGTGGGAGGCTTCCGGTCACGTCGAGACCTTCACCGATCCGCTGGTCGAGTGCCTCAACTGTCACACGCGCCTGCGCCAGGACCACATCCA
>JAAZLF010000257.1 GCA_012799425.1 Actinomycetales bacterium
CTCCGGCGCCTCGGTGGTGGGCGGCGGGGGCGGCGGCGGGACGTAGCTACGCTCGCGGTTCTCGTTGTCCAGGCGCACCCGCTCGGGGAAGTAGAGGACCTCCTCGCCCTCGAGCGAGGACGCCATGATGTCTCCCCAGATATCGGTCGGATGGGTGCCGCCGGTCATGTTCGAGACGCCGCCGAAGGAGGTGAGGCTCTCCTCGGAGCCGTCCTCGCCGGGCTGGAACATGCCCACCGCGGTCACCAGCTGCGGGGTGAAGCCCACGAACCAGGCCGAGCGGAAGCTCTCCGAGGTGCCGGTCTTGCCGGCCACCGGGCGACCACCCATCACGGTGTTCAGCGAGCGGGCCGAACCCACCTGCGGCGGCCCCTGGAGCGCGACGGTCGCGTTGATCGCAACCTCCTCATCCATCGCCCGCGTGTCCTCGACCTCGTGCTCGTAGCGCGAGGAGCCGTCGGGCCGGGTCACGGACTCGACGATGAAGGCGTCACGGTGCACGCCGCCGGCGGCGATGGTCGCGTAGACCTCCGCCATCTCCTCGACCGTGGGCGAGGCCGAGCCCAGCACGTTGGACGCGTCGGCGCTCAGGCCCGGGGTCTCCTCCGGCAGGCCCAGCGACACCGCGGTGTCCATGGTCCGCTGCGGGCCGATCTCGATATTGGCCTCGGCGTAGGCGGTGTTGATCGAGTTCGCGGTCGCCTTCTCGAGCGTCACCCGCCCGTAGTCGACGTTGTTGAAGTTGTTGACCTCCCAGCCCGGGAAGGACTTCGGGGAGTTGCCGTCCCAGCGGGAGTCCAGCGGGAAGCCGTCCTCGAGGGCGGCGATCAGGGTGAAGGTCTTGAAGATCGAGCCGGCCTGCATCCGCGACTGGGACGCGTCGTTCTGCGCCTGGGCGACGTAGTCCGGCCCCCCGTACATGCCGCGGATCGCACCGGTCTCAGGATCGATCGTGACCGTGCCGACGCGGTTGTTCTCCGGCCGGTCCTCCGGCAGGTTCTCGACGGCCTGGACGGTGTTCTCCTGGATCGAGGGGGAGATCGTGGAGACGATCGTGTACCCGCCGGTGTTGATCTCCTCCTCGGTGAAACCCTCCTCGATCAGCTCGCCCCGCACCTGGGCCAGCAGGTAGCCCTTCGTGCCTCCGAGCGAGTTCTCGCTCCTCGGCTCGATGGTCTCCGGGAAGGTGAGGTCATCGCCCTCCGCAGGGGTCAGCTGCCCCTCGTTGACCTGGCGAGTGATCACGCGGTCCCACAGCTGGACGGACTGCTCGGGGCTGTTCGCGGGATCGTACGTGGAGGGCCCGGGGATCACGGCCACCAGCAGCGCGGCCTCGGCCTCGTCCAGCTCCGCCGCGTCCTTGCCGAAGTAGGCCTGCGAGGCCTCCTGGACGCCGTAGGCGCCGCGGCCGAAATAGATGGTGTTGAGGTAGCGGGAGAGGATCTCGTCCTTGCTGAGCTCCTGATCGATCTTCAGGGCCATGACGGCTTCCTTGGCCTTGCCCACGTACGAGGTCTCGGTGCCGGTGTAGTACCGCTCGACGTACTGCATGGTGATCGTGGAGCCGCCCTGGCGGGCGCCGCCCTGCAGGTTGTTGACCAGGGCGCGGATGATCCCGCGCGGGGAGACGCCGCGGTTCTCGTAGAAGGTGTTGTCCTCGCTCGCGACGACCGCCTGCTTGATGGTGTCGGGGATCTCGTCGGCCGGGAGCTCGGTGCGGTTGATCTCGCTGAACTGCCCCATCTCGGTCTCGCCGTCGGAGTAGTAGACGCGGGACGTCTGGGCGAGGGCGAAGTCGGAGGGCTCGGGCACCTCCGTGTCGTTGTACAGCCAGACGGCGAAACCGAGGCCGGCCAGCACCATCAGCGCCATCGCGCCGACGACCAGACGCAGCGAGGGGATCCAGCGCCAGGGGTTCTTCGCCCCGGCGCGCGGATAGTTCAGGAAGTTCGTCGCGGCGACCTTCTTCGTGGCACCGCCGCGGCCGGCGGCCGACGCCGCGACTCCGGCATGGCGGGCCGTGACCGAGGTGCGGCTGCTGGGCACCTTCGAGGCCGTGCTCTTGGCACCGGCGGTGCTGCGAGCGGTGCGGCTGGTGCCCTTGGCTCCGGAAGCCTTCGCGGACTTCCCGGCAGGCTTCGCGTCGGCGGCGCGGCGCACACCTGCTGCGCGGCGCGAGCCGGCGCCCGTCGACTTCTTCGACGAGCCGCGGGACGAGCGTCCGGAATCGCTCATGACTGCTCCTGGTCCTACGAGGGGGCGTGCGAGGCATACGGGTCCGCCCACCCAGCGGGTGCACGGCCTCCCAGTATGCGCACGACGCCCCGGCCGACGGAACGCCGCGGCGTCGAAGCACACAGGGTGTGCACGTCTCGTGCGGCCCCGCTCACATCACGGCCGCACCTCGACGGAGTGCTCAGGCGTCGTCGCGGGATTCCCACCACGAGCGGAGCTCCTGCTCAGCGCGCTCCTCGCCGAGGGGGCCGTGCTCCATGCGCAGCTCGAGCAGGTGCTTGTAGGCCTCACCCACTGCCCGACCGGGCGGCAGGTCCAGGATCTCCATGATCCGGTTGCCATCGAGGTCAGGGCGGATCTTCCCGATCTCCTCCTGCTCGGCGAGCGCGTCGATGCGGGCCTCGAGCTCGTCGTAGGCGCGGGCGAGGGTGCGGGCCTTGCGGCGGTTGCGGGTGGTGACGTCCGCGCGGGTGAGGCGGTGAAGGTGCTGCAGCAGGTCACCGGCATCGGTGACGTAACGGCGCACCGCCGAATCCGTCCACGGGGAGTCGACGTACCCGTGGAAGCGCAGATGCAGCTCGACCAGCCGGGCCACCTTCTTGGTGGTGTCCTTGTCGAAGGTCAGCGCCTTCATGCGCCTCACCGTCATCTTCGCGCCCACCGTCTCGTGGAAGCGGAAGGTGACCACGCCGCCCTCCTCGAAGCGCCGGGTCGCGGGCTTGCCCACGTCGTGCATCAGGGCCGCGAGGCGCAGCACGAGGTCCGGGCTCTCGCAGGGGCCGCCGGAGCCGGCCGGGCTCTCGAGGTCGATCGCCTGGTCGAGCACGGTGAGGGTGTGCTGGTAGACGTCCTTGTGGTGGTGGTGCTCGTCGATCTCCAGCTGCAGCGCCGGCAGCTCGGGCAGCACGTGCGCAGCCAGCCCCAGCTCCGTCATCAGCTCGAGCCCGCCGCGCGGGTGGGCGCCCAGCATCAGCTTCACCAGCTCCTCGCGCACCCGCTCCGCGGAGACGATGGTGATCCGCTCGGCGAGCTCCTCGACCGCATCGGCCGTGGCGTCCTCGATCCGGAAGCCGAGCTGCGCCACGAAGCGCACCGCGCGCATCATCCGCAGCGGGTCGTCGCTGAAGGACTGCCCGGGGGCGACGGGGGTGCGCAGCAGCGTGCGCGCCAGGTCGCCCAGGCCGTCGAAGGGGTCCACGAACTCGAGCGAGGGCAGGCGCACCGCCATC
>JAAZLF010000258.1 GCA_012799425.1 Actinomycetales bacterium
CCCGCCCGCTCCCGGCGTCGCCCCCTTGGCGCCGGGGGAGAAGACCTGCGAGATCGATGCGGCCCGTCACCTGATGCACGGCCGACCGGTCATGGGCCGCCGTGTCGCCGACGCCCGCGCCGCCGTGCAGGCGCTGCGGAGCCTGCCCGGCGTGGACCCGCAGCGGGTCGGGATCGCGGGCGGCTCCGGCGGCGGAGCCGTGTCCCTGCTGCTCGCGGCCTCCGATCCCACGATCTCCGCAGCCCTGGTCGCGGCCTACTTCTGCACCTTCGACGCGAGCTTCTTCTCGATCCGGCACTGCCCCTGCAACATCGTCCCGGGGCTGCTGCCCGAGTTCGAGATGGCGGATATCGCCGCACTGGTCGCCCCGCGTGCGCTGATCCTGGAGGCGGGGGAGCGGGACCACATCTTCCCGATCGCTGCGACCAGGGAGTCCTTCGCGCGGCTGGCGCCGGTGTGGGAGGCATTCGACGCCGCACCCCCGGAGCTCGTGGTCACCGATGGCGGTCATGCCTTCCGAGCCGGGCGCTCTCTCGAGGCGCTGGCCGAGGTGCTTGCTGCCTGAGCTGTCCGCGGCGAGCTCGACTGCGTGGAGATCGGCGATACCGGAGCCGTGGGAGTCGAGCATCCTGTCCCAGCTGTCGCCCCGCGCCTGACCCGGTGACAGCTCAGGCTGAATACCGTTCAGTAACAGTCGGTGGCGACTCGGCAGCGGCGCGGCAGTGTGCGCCGAACCGCCGTCCTGAACGTGGTCAATCAGGCACGGATGAGGAAATGAGCGATTCCTGACGTACGTTTGAGGGGTGGACGCCGCTGCGACCGCTGAGACGCGCGCGCCACCAGAGACCTGAGACCCTGACCCTTCGACGATTGAGAATCCCTCATGCCCACTCCCCGACGCAAGCTCTCCGCTCCCTCTCGCCTGCCCCGCAACGGCATGCGCATCACCGCTCTCGGCGGCCTCGGCGAGGTCGGCCGCAACATGACGGTGTTCGAGCACGCCGGCAAGCTGATGATCGTCGACTGCGGCGTGCTCTTCCCCGAGGAGCACCAGCCCGGCATCGACGTGATCCTGCCGGACTTCACCTCGATCCGCGACCGCCTCGACGACATCGAGTGCATCGTCCTCACCCACGGCCACGAGGACCACATCGGCGGCGTGCCGTACCTGCTCAAGGAGCGGGCCGACATCCCCCTGATCGGCTCCGAGCTGACGCTCGCCTTCATCACCGCGAAGCTCAAGGAGCACCGCATCACCCCCAAGACCATCCAGGTCGAGGCGGGCGAGCGGCGCAAGCAGGGCCCGTTCGATCTCGAGTTCGTCGCGGTGAACCACTCCATCCCCGACTCGCTGGCCGTGATGATCCGGACCAAGGCCGGCAGCGTGCTGCACACCGGCGACTTCAAGATGGACCAGTTCCCGCTGGACGGCCGTATCACCGACCTGCGTGCCTTCGCGCGTCTCGGCGAGGAGGGTGTGGACCTGTTCCTCACCGACTCCACCAACGCCGAGGTCCCCGGCTTCACCATGTCGGAGAAGGACCTCATCCCGGCGATCGACCAGGTGTTCATGTCCTCGCCGCGGCGGGTCATCGTCTCGAGCTTCGCCAGTCACGTGCACCGCATCCAGCAGGTGCTCGATGCTGCTCACGCCAACGGCCGCAAGGTCGCGTTCGTGGGCCGCTCGATGGTGCGCAACATGGGCATCGCGCGCGACCTCGGCTACCTGAACATCCCCAAGGGCCTCGTGGTCGACTTCCGCAAGATCCAGTCGATGCCGGACCACAAGATCACGCTGATCTGCACCGGTTCGCAGGGTGAGCCGATGGCCGCACTCGCACGCATGTCCAACGGCGATCACCAGATCCAGGTGGGCGAAGGCGACACCGTGCTGATGGCCAGTTCGCTGATCCCCGGCAACGAGAACGCGATCTACGGGATCATCAACAAGCTCACCGA
>JAAZLF010000259.1 GCA_012799425.1 Actinomycetales bacterium
GAGCCAGCACGCGTCGATGCCGCGGCTGATCGCCTCGCGATGGCGGCCGGCGCCGAAGGCGCGCGCCACGGCGGCGGTGGTGGAGTAGGCCAGGAAGATCGCCAGGCCCACGATGGTGGTGAGCACGGTCGAGGCCAGGCCCAGCCCGGCCAGAGAGGTGGTCGAGACCCGGGCGATGAAGCTCGAGTCGACCAGCAGGAACATCGGCTCGGCGATCAGCGCGCCGAGGCTGGGGACGGCCAGGCGCAGGATGTCGCGGTCGACCGTTCGTCGGGCGCGTTCCTGGCGGCGCTCGTCAGCAGGGCTCATCGCGGGCGGAGCTCCCGGGGGCGGGGCGAGGGGTGGGCGGGCACACCTCTATTGTGCGACGTTCGTCGGATCCGACCGTCCAGGCTCCCGTGAGACAGTGCGCGCGGAGGGATTGACGCCAGGGCCGCGCTCGCGGCGACGGGCCGCACCTCCCGTCGGACACGATCCCTGAGGAGCAGGATGAACCGCCTGGCCACGCTGAGCCTGAACAACCGGTCCTTCATCGCGCTGGTGTGCATCGCGGTGTCGATCATCGGCGTGTTCATCATGTCCACGATGCGCCAGGAGCTCATCCCCTCGGTCTCCCTGCCGCAGATCCAGGTGATGACCACGTCGCCCGGCTCCAGCTCCGAGCAGGTGCAGGACCGCATCACCGCTCCGGTCGAGCAGTCCCTCAGCGGCCTCGAGAACGTCGAGGGCACCTCCTCGTCCACGCAGGCGGGCATGTCGATGGTGACCGTCGAGCTCACCTACGGCAGCGATGTCGCCCGTGCCTCGAACCAGGTCGACGCCGCGCTGTCCCGCATCGAGGACCAGCTGCCCCAGGACGCGGACCCGCAGGTCATCTCCGGTGGCACGAGCGATCTGCCAGCCGTGGTGCTCTCCGTCTCCTCGGATCTGGATCCCTCGGACCTCGCCTCCCGCCTCGAGTCCTCGGTCACCCCGGAGCTCGAGCGGGTGGACGGCGTCTCCTCGGTCGCCCTGATCGGCGCCCCCGAGGAGATCGTGCGGATCACGCCCGACGAGGACGCGCTGGAAGAGCAGGGCCTGACCGAGAACGACATCACCACCGCCCTGGACGCCCATGGCCTGTCCCTGCCGGGCGGCTCCGTGACCGACGGCGAGCGCACCCTCGACGTGGTGCTGGGCCAGAGCGTGGAGAGCATCGAGAGCCTCGAGCAGATCGTGCTGATGCCCTCCGAGGACGGCGCCGGCGGGCAGGACCAGCAGGGTCAGCAGGACGGCGCGCCGCAGGGGCAGGAGGGCCAGGCCGGGCAGTTCGAGCAGCCCGACGCCCAGCCGCAGCAGCCCGCCGCGCCGGTCACCCTCGACGAGGTCGCCGCCGTCGAGCGCACCACGCAGGACGCCACCTCGATCTCCCGCACCAACGGCCGCGAGTCGCTGGTGCTGATGGTCACCGCGACCGTGGACGGCAACGTCGTGGACGTCTCCGAGGGCGTCGAGGGCGTGCTCGCGGACACGCTCTCGGGCGTCGGCGGGAACGCCGAGGCCGACGTCGTCTTCGACCAGGCCCCCTTCATCCAGGAGTCGATCCTCGCGCTCGCCGAGGAGGGCCTGCTGGGCCTGCTCTTCGCCGTCGGCGTGATCCTGCTGTTCCTGCGCCGGGTGCGGCCCACGGTCGTCACCGCGATCTCGATCCCCACCTCGCTGCTGATCGCGTTCATCGGCATGTACGTCACCGGGTACACGCTGAACATGCTCACCCTGGCCGCGCTGACGATCTCGATCGGCCGCGTGGTCGACGACTCGATCGTGGTCATCGAGAACATCACCCGGCACCTCGCCTACGGCAAGACCAAGCGCCGCGCGATCCTCGACGGTGTCAAGGAGGTCGCCGGCGCGATCACGGCCTCGACGCTGGCCACCGTGGTGGTGTTCCTGCCGGTCGCCGTGGTCGCGGGCATGGCCGGGGAGCTGTTCCGGCCCTTCGCCCTGACCGTCGGCATCGCGATGATGTCCTCGCTGCTGGTGGCGCTGACGATCGTGCCGGTGCTCGCCTACTGGTTCCTCAAGCCGCCCAAGGGCCACGAGGACCTCGACCCGGAGGATGCCGCCCAGGTCACCGCGCTCCGCGAGGAGGCGGAGACGAAGGAGGAGAGCACCTGGCTGCACCGGATGTACGCGCCGGTGCTGCGCCTGGTGCTGGACACCCTCCCGCGCCGTCTGCTCACCGTCGGCGCCTCGATCCTGGTGCTGATCGGCACCGTGTTCCTGATCCCGCTGGTGAACCTCAACTTCCTCGGCGACACGGGGCAGAACATCGCCTCGCTCACCCAGACCCTCCCCGCCGGCACGAGCCTCGAGCAGTCCTCGCAGAAGGCGACCGAGAGCGAGGACGCGCTGCTGGACGTCGACGGCGTCGAGACCGTGCAGACCACCATCGGCGGCGGCCAGTTCGGCATGGGCGGCGGCGGCAACGAGGTCAGCTTCTCGATCACCACCGATCCCGACGCCGATCAGGGCGCGCTGCTGGACGAGATGGTCTCCGCTCTCGAAGCGCTGCCCGAGCCCGGAGAGATCGAGGCGGCGGACATCGCCTCGCCCACCGGCTCGAACTCGGTGGACATCCTCATCACCGGGCCCACCCCGCAGGATCGGCAGGATGCGAATGATGCGGTCCTCGCCGAGCTGGACCCGCTGCCCAGCGGTGTCGCCGAGGTCACCAGCGATCTGCAGGCCGATCAGCCCACGGCCGTGGTGACCGTGGACCGGGAGGCCGCCGCACAGCTGGGACTGACCGAGGAGGCCGTGATCGGCATGGTCGCCCAGCAGATGTACCCCGGCGCGATCGGCACGATCACGCTCGACGACACCGAGCTGGACATCCACGTCGCCGCGGGCGAGGACATCGAGACCTTCGACCAGCTGCGGGACCTCGAGCTGATGGGCTCGATCCCGCTCGAGGACGTCGCGAGCGTCGAGGAGGAGCTCTCCCGCCCCACGATCGCCACCCAGGACGGCCTGGAGACCGTCACCGTCTCGATCAGCCCCGAGGGCGAGAACGTGCGCCCCGCGACCGACGCCGCGA
>JAAZLF010000260.1 GCA_012799425.1 Actinomycetales bacterium
GCGCGCAGATGGTCGCGATCCGCGAGGACGCGGAGCGGGCCGACGGCGGGGAGGGCTTCTCCGAGGAGCTGCACGCCGAGCCGCGCGAGCCGGGGCACACCGGTCCGCTGCCGGTGATCGACGCCGGGAGGAGCATGCCGCGCGCCCTGCTGTTCCTCGACGCGGACATGGGCGGCTCCGCGAGGCGGCGCAGCCGCTGGTCGACGCGGTCCTCGACGAGGGTGTGGACATGGCCATCGCGCTGCTGCCGCCGCAGGCCGGCGCGAGCGGGATGGGCATCGTGGTGCGCACCGCCCGGCGCGGCATCCAGCGCGCCACCGGCTGGGAGCCGGTCCAGCCGCTCTCCGGCACCCGCTGCATCACCCGCGAGACCTGGGAGGCCTGCCTCCCGCTCGCGCCCGGCTGGGGCGTGGAGACCTCCCTGACGATCGACGCGCTGAGCAACGGGTTCTGGGTCAAGGAGATCCCCGCCCAGCTGCACCACCGCGCCACCGGCAAGGACCTGCGCGGCCAGCTCCACCGTGCCGCACAGCTGCGCGACGTGGTGCGGGCGCTGGCCCGCAAGCGCCACCTCAGCCCGGATCTCGATCCGGACCTCCCGGAACAGCTCGTGGCGGCGACCCAGGCCGAGGCCGCCCCGGCGGAGCCTCGGGAGGAGCAGGATGTCTGGACCGTCGTGCCCGAGCACGAGTCCGAGGAGGAGATCGCCGAGCGCGCCGAGGATCGTCGCGTCACGCTCGCCGACCTGCCGGTGGACGGCGTGTTCTCCGACGACGAGACCCGCGCCCTCGGCGATGTGGATGCGGCGGCGCTCGATGCGCTGCTGCGCGCGCTGCCGGTGGAGGGTGCTTTCGCGCCCGACGACATCGTCTATCTCGCCGAGACCGATCTCGAGACGCTCGCCGCACGGATGAGGGAGGCTCCCGTCGAGGGCCGCTTCTCCCCGCTGCACGCGGTGATCATCGCCTCCCATCTGGATGCCGGGGAGCCGCAGCTCCCGCAGTCGCTGCAAGCGCCGCTGACCCCCGATGAGTACACCTCGCTCGTGGTGCATTCCGCCGTGGACGCCGAGAACGGCTCCTGATCAGGCTGCCTCGCGCTCGCGCGCCTCGATCTCCGTGACGTCCTGCGGGCTGGGGAGGATCGCGGGCAGCAGGCACAGCCAGATCCCGAGCACCGCGGCGATCAGCACCGGTCCGGTGTCGTTGACCACGTAGCCCATCCAGGCCCCGGCCACGAGCGCCACCCGCACCCCGTACGAGGCTGGGTGCTCGGCATCGAGCGCCGCGAGGCGCCGCCAGCGCAGCCGGCCCGGTATCAGGATCGCCACCGAGGCGAGCACCGCGATCACCATCACCACCGCGAGCGCCGGATACCCCGTGGTCATGGCGACGTTCTGGGAGAGCTTGCGGACGATCACGGACAGCAGCTCCCCGCTGAGCAGCTCGTCGATGAAGCGTCCCAGGTGGGTGCGGTCCTCGGCCGGGCGCAGCCAGTCCAGGAACGACACGCCCAGCACCGCGACAGCACCTGCCGCGCCGAGGGCGAGCACGTGCCACAGCCGGGGCCGGACCCCGGAGACCAGCAGCGCGAGCAGCCCGAAGGCCGGGACGGTCGGGAGCATCGAGCCGAAGTCCGCGCCCATCGACGGGGAGACGCACACGATCGCGACGACGGCGCCGACGCCCACCGTCCACATCACCCTCGCGCGCGGCGTGCGCACGACCGTGAACAGGCACAGCAGCGCCATCAGCGAGGCGGCCAGCACCATCCCGAACAGGTGATTCGACAGTCCGTAGAACCGCCCGCCCGAGATCGGCTGCGCACCGAGCGGGGAGGACAGCTGGAAACGCGATCCGGTCGCCGATTCGGCCAGCAGCAGCGCGGCGATCAGCGCAGCGGAGATGCCCGCCGGGCCCAGCCGGTGGCCGCGCCAGGGGCCTGCGAGCACCAGTACGGACAGCAGCGCGCAGCCGGCCCAGACCACGCCGGTCAGCGCCAGTGTGGGGTTCTCGGCCCGCCACCACGGCACCAGCGAGGCGAACATGCCCACCGGCAGTGCGAGCGGTGCGATCGCTGCGAGCGCCCGGCCGGCGGCGGCCAGGCGCGGACGCCGGGCCAGCGGCGGAACCAGCAGGATCACCAGACCGATCACTCCGAGCACGAACCACGACCCCAGCGCCGGCACGGTCGCGCCGTCGACCTTCGCCGCCGCGAGGGAGCGGTCCAGGGCGAACTGCTGGGGATCATCGTGAGCGGTGCCACGGAACGGCTGGCCCGGGATCAGCCCCTCGGGGGAGGCGTCGTGGGAGACGAGGATAGTGGCGACGACGTCGGTCAGCATCACCACGCCGTTCTGCTTGGTCGCCCCGCTGGTGAGAGCCTGTCCCGGGAACGCGGTATCGAGCGCGACCTGCAGGCCGACGGTCCGGGAGGCGACGGCGCCGGTGCGCTCGACCGACTCCGGATCTTCGGGATCGGTGGCCGCGACGGAGACCAGCAGCGTGCGGGGGAGGTCCGCGCCCTCGCAGCCACCGAGCTCCTCGAAGATCGCGCCGACGGACTCGTCGAGCGCGGCCAGGGCATCGGTGCGGCCGGGATCCCCGCGCTCGGGCAGGGACGGGACGTCGACCTGGACGATGCCGCCCGCCTCGAGGAGTGCCGGGATCTCCTCCGCCGCGGACGGCCCATCGGTCAGGTCCGCGGTGCTGACCGGTGCTCCGAGCTGGTCCCACTGGTCCTTCGCAGGGGTGGGGATGCCGCTGGTGCGCGGCGCCTCTTCGGCGAGACCCCGGTATCCGGAGTGCAGGGTCTCCATGCCCTGCCGCTTCGTGGAGACCACGGTGGAGGAGGTGGTGTTCATGGCGCCCACGCCGGAACGGTCCGCCAGGCACTGCAGATGCGGGGTGGAAGCGGGGTCGATGTCCTCCCAGGAGAGCCCGGCGGTCGCGATCACGAGCCGCACCGGGTCCTCGGGGTCGTCGGCGGTGGCCGCTGGGGCGCCCACCAGGAGGAGAGCGCCGAGCAGTCCGATGAGCGGGGCGCGCCGTACGAGGGCGGTCAGGTCCTGGAGCACGTGTCGATGCTACGGGGCCGTCCTGGCCCGCGCCGATGCGCGATGCACACCCTCCACTGTTCTCTCACGCTCTATCGTGGTCTTCATGCCTTCTCCACAGCCTCCCTATGAGCAGGTGCGCCGCGAGATCGTCGAGCAGGTCCGCACCGGCGAGCTGACGCCGGGCGATCGCCTGCCTGCGATCCGCGCCTACGCCGCCGACCTCGGGCTCGCCGCCGGCACCGTGGCCCGCGCCTACAAGCTCCTCGAGGAGGCGGGGATCATCAGCACGCGCCGCGGTGCGGGCACCACCATCGCCCCGGAGGCGCGGCAGAGGGCCCGCCAGGACGCCGAAACCACCCAGCGCGAGGCCGGCGGACCCGTCGACCCGGCCCTGATCTCCCTGTTCGCTGCACCGGTGGCCACGGCCCGGGCTCGCGGCGCCCGTGACGTCGAGATCCTCGCGACGGTGCGTGCCGTGCTCTCGGGGGAGAACGGCAGCGGCACGGCATGAGGAACGTCGACCAGGGCGGGGCGCGCATCGCCTCCCACGATTCGGATGCGGCGACCGTCCACCGTGACCGGGTCCTCGACGTCTGGAAGCATGCCTTCGGGCCGGTCCCGGATGAGGACGACTGGCGGGACCGGTTCTGGGAGCAGCATCGCACCCGTGAGGACTTCCGCCTGGTCACGGCCGAGCTCGAGGAGCAGCTGCTCGGATTCGCGTGGGGGTACACCGGCCGCCGCGGCCAGTGGTGGGCCGACATGGTCGCCGACGCGCTGGGCGCAGACGCCGAGGAGTGGATCGGTGGGCACCTCGAGTTCGTGGAGCTCGCCGTGCTGCCCGAACATCGGCGTCTCGGCATCGGGGGACAGCTCCACGACGCCCTGCTCAGGGACGTGTCGCACGAGCGCGCCCTGCTCCAGACGGATGCCGACAGCAGTTCTGCGGGTCATCGGCTCTACCGTGCGCGCGGATGGCAGGTGGTGGGCGCACTGGCGGGTGGCAAGGCCGTGATGGGGAAGCGTCTGCGCTGATGCTCCGCCTCGAGAGGCTCGGGACGCGGCATGCGCAGGAGATCCTGGCCGGCCAGGACGCGCTGCTGGCCGAGGAGATCATCGGGCGCCGGTGGGAGCCGCATGCGCTCGCCGATTTCCTCCGCCGTTGCGAGCGCTGGAGCGAGGACGGCCCGGTGCAGGAGTTCGCCGTGTCCGATCCGCGAACGGGCCGGCTGCTCGGCGGGGGAGGGGTGCGTCGCCTGGCGCCTGGTCTCGCGCGGGACCAGGCGATGCTGACCTACTGGCTGCTCGCCCCCGCACGGGGTCGCGGTGCGGGAGCGCGCCTGGCCGCGTCGATCGTGGAGCGTGCACGGAGGGATCCTCGGATGGTCGAGGCAGTGCTGCTGATCGCTCCGTACAACACCGCCTCGCAGGCGGTCGCACGGAGGATCGGCGCTCGCCCGACGGGAGAGAGCGCGCCTCATCCGGCCGGCGGGTCCCGGCGTGTCGAACGCTGGGTCCTGCCTCTGTGCGCGGACAGCTGACTCGTCTAGGTCGTCGATCGGGGGCATGCGCTCGATCCTCTGCGCGGAGAGGCGCCACCGTCAACGGGTATTCCAATAATGGGGACGGATTGTGGATCGGTGCGATTCATCCACACTTCCCCGTGGATCATTCCTCCACACCTCCAGGTTATCCACAGATTCATCCCCATCTGCCCGGTTCTCTTGTTCGGAGCTGAGCGTCCCGGTAGGGTCATGTGTGAATCGATGCAGTGTTCGATTGTGGGATGAGTGCCCGCCTGGCTCCGCGATAGATGCGGGTGCCGGCACCGCGACGTACTGGGATGCACCGGACTGCCGAAGGGGGAGTGGGGATGACCGCGACAGAGCATCGCGCAGCGGCGACAGCTGCCGAGGGCGCCCCTTCTGCTTCCGCGTCTGCTTCCGCTTCCGCCACCGCGTACGGGTCCGCCCGGACAGTCGACGGCCCGCCGCGCACTCGTGTGCGTGCACGCGTCGAGCTCACCGATTCCTCCCTGCTCACGCGGGGGAGTGTCGAGACCGGCAGCGCCGATGCCGAGGCCATCGTCGAGCTGCTGCACGAGGAGCGCGAGGCCTCGCAGCGGTACGCCCGGCAGCTGCTCTCCCTCGCCGGATTCTGGGTGGACCGCGAGGACGACGCTCTCGCTGACGACCGCGAGGAGCGCAGCCTCGCGGTGGCGATCGCTCTGCGCACCACCACCGATGCGGCTGTCGTCCGCATCAACGACGCGCATGTCTCTGTCACGCAGATGCCCCGGACCTTCGCACGTCTCGCCGCCGGGGAGATGCCCCAGGAATGGCATTCCCGAACTCTCCGTGCGGTGCGCGATCTGACCCCGTTCCAGCGTTCCCAGGTCGATGAGCAGATCGCCGCCTGGGATCTCGCCTCCATCCCTGCGGACAGGTTCCGCGACGAGCTGCGTCAGCTGGTCTCCTGGTTCGAGTGCCGCGCCCCGCGCACCCGCCCGGAGGACACCCGCGATGTGAGCCTCGAGGGCAACGGGCGTGACGACGGCACCGCCTGCCTGCGGATCACGGGACCGATCCCCGAGATCCTGGGCCTCGCCCGCCGCCTCGACGCCGCCGCGCGTGCTGTCCAGGGCGGTCAGCGTCGCGCCGTCGAGAACGATGCGCCGATCCCGTTCGACCTGGACGGTGAGGTGAGCCGCCACGGCAAGGCGATGAGCCTCGCCGGGCTGCGCTATGCGATCCTCCAGCGCACCGTGCTCGACACCGCCGGTGTGGAGGTCCCCGCTCCCCGCCACCGGGTGAACGTCATCATCCCGGTGCTCACCCTGATGGGCCTGGACGACACCCCCGCCACCTACGACGGCATCACCCCTCTGCCTGTCGAGATGGCCCGTGCGCTCGCTGCGTGCGAGCCCGTCTGGCACCGGGTCTTCACCGATCCGATCCTCGGCAGCTACCTCCCCGTGCCCGCCGAGCGGTACCGCCCTTCCCCCGAGATGGTCGAGCACCTGCGGCTGCAGAACCCTCGCTGCGCGGTCCCCGGATGCCCTCGTCCCACCACCGATGACGCGGAGAACGACCACATCGAGGAGTTCGACCACGTCCACCCCTCCCGCGGCGGGCCCACCAGCCTCGACAACCTCCACCGACTGCATTGGGGACACCACGACCTCAAGACCGCCCGGCGGATTGACCCCACCCGAGAACCCGATGGCACCACCACCTGGACCGTCGGTTCACCACCCCTGATCACCACCCGGGTGGCGCCCGCACGCGACCTCGCGAGCCCGCGCCTGGCCAAGACGCTCACCGAGTCATGGGTGCAGCACCGGTGGATCGTCGACATGGAGGAGATGGAACGCAGCGGCGAGTTCGACCGCCTCCTCGAGGAGTGGGGGCCCGTGGACCCCGACGTCGAACTCACCGATGAGGAGCGCGGGCTGCGGGAGCTCGAGGAGTCCTCTCCACCATTCTGACCTGCAGTGCTCGTATGGAACGATGGCTGGATGTCGCGCACCATCCGCCTCCTGCCCCCGTCCGTCAGCCGCACCGACGCATACCTCGAATGCGTCGCGGACTTCGCGGGCGCCTCGATGGACGGTTCCGGGATCGTCGACCCGCGCGAGGCGCCCGTGACCGGGGCTGCCGTAGCTGAACTCGTCGCAGCCCGCCTCGCCGAGGAAGACCCGGCCACCGTGCTCGCACAGGGCTGGGTGCACTGCACGAGCCGCTGGATCGTGGATGCGGGAACCGACGAGATGCTCGGCTTCATCGCCACCCGCCACCGCCTCACCCCCTACCTGCTCGAGCAGGGTGGTCACATCGGCTATTCGGTGCGGCCCTCCGCCCGACGGCAGGGAGTCGCCTTCGCCGCTCTTGAGCTCGCACTCGCCGACGCGGAGGAGCTCGGCATCGACCCGGTGCTCATCACCTGCGATGAGGACAACCACGGCTCACGCCGCACCATCGAGAAGGCCGGCGGCCGACTCGAGGACATCCGCGAGGGCAAGCGCCGCTACTGGATCGGCGACGGACGCCGCCAGCAGGCCTGAGCAGCGCCGAGTACCCTTCCCCCCATGCGGTACGGATTCCTCGGTCCCGAGACCACCTTCACCCACCAGGCGCTCCTGCAGGCTCTCGCCGAGACCCCCGAGGAGCACGCCGCCGGCGACCCGGTGCTCGTCCCCTTCGCCTCCGTCGCGACAGCCACCACCGATCTGCTCGCCGGGGACATCGACGCGCTGATGGCACCGATCGAGAACTCCGTCGAAGGCGGTGTCTCCGGCACCCTCGACGTGCTCGCCGCGACCGATGCCATCACCATCGTCGCCGAGCAGACCGTGCAGATCACCTTCGTGCTCGCCGCCCGCGAGGCCACCCCGCTGGACGAGCTCACCACCGTCTCCTCCCACCCCCACGCCCAGGCGCAGGTGCAGGGATGGCTGCGCCGCAGCGTGTCCGAGGCGAACATCGCCGCCGCCTCCTCGACGGCCGCCGCGGCCCGCGACCTCGCC
>JAAZLF010000261.1 GCA_012799425.1 Actinomycetales bacterium
CGCACCGCAGGAGGTCATGGCCCGCACCGCGCGCGGTGCCGCGATCGCTCCCGGCACCGGGGACAACATGGGCGCGGCGCTCGGCCTGTCGCTGGGCCCCGGTGACGTGTCCGTCTCGATCGGCACCTCCGGGGTGTGCGCGATGGTCAGCGACTCCCGCCCCGGGGACGCGAGCGGCGCCGTGACCGGTTTCGCCGACGCGACCGGCCGGTTCCTGCCGATGGCCACCACCATCAACGCCTCCCGCATCCTCGAGGCGGCCCGCGCCCTGCTCGGCGTGGACCACGAGGAGCTCTCCCGCCTCGCGCTCGCCTCCGTGCCCGGCGCGAACGGCGTGACTCTGCTGCCCTACTTCGACGGCGAGCGCACCCCGAACCGTCCCACCGCCCGCGCCACCCTCACCGGGATGAGCACCTCGACCACCCGCGAGGACGTGGCCCGCGCCTACGTCGAGGGTCTGCTGTGCTCGCTCGCCGACGGCATCGCCGCTCTCGAGGACCGCACCGGCACCACCCCCGAGGGGATCACGCTGATCGGCGGCGCCGCACGCAGCCAGGCGATCCAGCAGCTCGCGCCGGCGATCTTCGGCCGCGAGGTCACCATCGCCCCCGAGGGCGAATACGTGGCCCTCGGCGCCGCCCGCCAGGCCGCCTGGGCGCTCACCGGTGCGCAGGAGCCGCCGGTCTGGCAGATCACCGGGTCCCGCACTGTCGGCGCCGAGGCGACGCCCCAGGTGCTCGAGGCGTACCGCGAGCTCAAGGACCGCACCGAGAACTGGGGCTGAGCTCATCCGCAGGGAGGCCGCTCAGCCCTCCACGATCTCCAGCACCTCTGCCGGCGAGAGGGCGAGCACAGCCCACCCGCCGGGCTCGATGTCCAGGCCCTGGGCTGTGTCCCTTCCTGAGATCAGGTCTCGCCCCTCGCCGCGGACCGTCACCGATTCCGTGCCGTGGTGAAGAAGGAACACATGATCCGCACCGCTGCTGCGTCGGCGCACTGCCTCCAACCCTCGGACGGCTGCGCCGGGGAGGGTCGGGAGGATGCCGAGGCGCTGCGCGGTGTCCGCGAGGAAAGCGTCCCGGGACTCCTGGCGCAGCCGCGCTGAGAGGTAGACGGCGTGTCCCGCTCCGCGGGCGACGCGGGTGATCGCGGGGAGGCCGCAGAGGTCGCCATGTGTGTACTGGGCGATCGGCTCTGCGTCCACGGTGTCGACCAGCTCGGTCCATTCTTCGACCACCGCGCCGGTGCTCAGGGCGACTTCCTCGCCTGCGGGCAGGGGACGCAGCTCCTCGACCCTGACTCCGAGCAGCGTGCGCAGTCTGCCCGGATAGCCATCCGGAGCGATCCGCAGCGAGGGATCGGAGATCCCGGACAGGAACGTCACGAGCAGCTCGCCGCCGTTGTCGACGTACTGCTCCAGCCAGGTGACCTGCGCGTCCGAGAGCGGGTACAGGCAGGGCACGACCAGGAACCGATACCGGCTTGCATCGGAGCCTGGGCGCACGAAATCCACCGGGATCCCGGCGCGCCAGAATGAGCGGTGGGTCGCGCGGACCTCGTCGGAGTAGGTGATGGCGTCGCTGGGCAGGTGCGGAGTCTCCAGCGCCCACCAGCCGTCCGCGTGCCAGAGGATCCCGGCCTCTGCCTCGACGAGCGGCCCCTCGGACGGCGGGCGGACGGCCGGAGCGATTCGCTCGAGGATCGTCCCCAGCTCACACACGGCCTCGAAGCGGCGCGAGGTGCCCCCTGTGTGCGGGACCAGCGCGCTGTGCCACTGCTCGGCACCGCCGAGGGAAGCGCGCCACTGGAAGAACAGCGAGCTCTGGGAGCCGCGGGCGATGTAGCCCAGAGAGTGCCGGATCATCCGATCCGCGCTCTTGACCACCGTGCGATCACCCAGTGCGATGCCCGCCGCGTTCTGCTCCATCAGCACCCAGGGGCCGTCGGACCAGGACCGGGCGAGATCTGACCCGTACGCGACATGCGCCTCGGCATCGGGTCCGGGCGTGTCCAGATAATGGTCCAGCGCGACTACGTCGAGCTCGTCGGCCCACCCCCACTGTTCGAGGTGGTTCCATTCCGGGAGCATGAAATTCGTGGTCATCGGCGCGGAGGACCCTGCAGCGCGGATCTCGTCGCGCTGCTCGACCATCGCCGCCCGCATCTCATCGGAGCTGAAACGACGGAAGTCGATCAGCTGGGCGGGATTGTGCAGGTACTGCGTCGCCCGCGGCGGCGTGATCTCCTCCCAGTCGCCGTATCCCTGGGACCAGAACGCCGTGGACCAGTGCCGGTTCAGCTCGTCGAGAGAGCCGTAGCGATCTCTCAGCCAGGACCGGAACGCCCTCGCCGCCTCCGGCCCGTGATCGAGCGTCCCGTACTCGTTGTGCAGGTGCCAGCCGCTCAGCCCGGGGTGCTGGCCGAAGCGTTCGGCGAGCATCCGGGCTATCCGTCGGGACGCCTCACGGTAGGCGGGGGCGCTGACCGCGTAGGTGTCGCGGGAACCGTGCGTCAGCCGTACCCCCTGGGCTGTCACCGGCATCGCCTCAGGATGGGACAGGGTGAACCAGGGCGGCGGCGAGGCGGTGGGAGTAGCCAGGAAGAAGCCGATTCCGGCGTCCGTGAGCAGGTCGATCACCTCGTGGAGCCAGTCGGTCTCGAACACGCCTTCCGCGGGCTCGAGCGCTGACCACGAGAAGATGCCCAGGGACACCGTGTTCACCTTCGCTCGGCGCATCAGCTCGATGTCCTCCCGCCAGGTCCTCGGATCCCACTGCTCCGGACTCCAGTCACCGCCGAACAGGAACGCGGGAGGCGAGAAGGGAGCCGAAGCCTGCTGGTTCACGGCAACGGGGGAAGCGCCGGGTGCGGTGGTCGCGCTCATGCGGATCCTTCCTCGCCGCGCATCCTGCGCACCGCTGCCGGACGCCGCGTCGCGACGTCGTCGTGGGGGAATGGGCGACCGACGATGGGTTTCATGACAGTCAGCTTTCGTAGCTCGGGAGACGGGGTGCGGGAGCACCGATCGGAGGATGCGGTCAGCCCTTCAGGCCGCCGCTGACGAGATCGAGGCGCCAGTAGCGCTGGAGGACCAGCATCATCACGATCAACGGGATGATCGAGAGAGCCGCCCCGATGATCGCCAGGCTGTAGAGAGCAGGCGTGCCCGATCCCTTGGCGAGCAAGGTGTAGAGACCGACGGTGAGCGGGTACTTCGACTCGTCGGAGAGCATGATGAAGGGCAGCAGGAAGTTGTTCCAGATCCCGACGAACTGCAGGAGGAAGATCGTCACCATCCCCGGCAGCATCATCGGCAGCACCAGGCCGGAGAAGATCCGTGCCTCGTTGGCGCCATCGATGCGGGCTGATTCCATGAGCGATGACGGGACCGCGCTGGAGGCGAACACGTAGGCGAGGAAGATCCCGAACGGGTTGATCAGGCAGGGCAGCAGGACCGACCAGTACGAACCGGCCAGTCCGACCTGCGCCATCAGCAGGTACTGGGGCACCGCCAGGGTGATCCCGGGCAGGAGGACTCCTGCCAGGATCGCGACGAACCAGATCCGGCGGCCCGGGAACTCGAACTTGGCCAGAGCGTAGCCCGCCATCGTCGAGATCAAGGTCGAGATGGCCGCGCCACCTCCCGCATAGATCACGCTGTTCAGCGCCCAGAGGGCGAACGCGCCGTCCCCGTAGGCGAGGAGATCCCTGAGGTTGTCGAACAGGGCTGTTCCCGGGGCGAAGGTGAAGGTCGTGAACAGCTCGGTGTTCGACTTCGTGGAGGCGACGATCACCCAGACGACGGGGACGAGGCAGTAGACGGCCCCTGCCAGGAGCAGGAAGGCCGCGATCGGGAATCGGGATCTGCGGCGTCCGGTGGTGGAGGTCAGGACTGTCATGAACTTTCTCCTACGGCCCCGCGCTGGGTGGCCCGAAGCAGGATGAGGGAGAGGACCAGCGTTCCGAGCGCGAGGAGCACGGAGGACGCGGCGCCGAGCCAGATGTCGTCGCGGGCGAATGCGTCCCGGTAGATGGTCATCAGGGGAACCCATGTCTGGGAGACCTCATTGGTCATCGGGCGCAGCGTGGTGGGCTCCCCATAGAGCTGCAGCGTGCCGATGAGGGAGAACAGCCCTGTCAGCACCAACGCTGGTGCGACCATCGGGATCTTGAGGCGCCATGAGATGGCTCGTTCGCTCGCCCCGTCCAGCCGTGCGGCCTCGTAGATCTCCTCGGGTATCCCTCGCAGCGAGGTGTAGATGATGATCATGTTGAAGCCGACGCCGGACCAGATCGCGATATTGGCGACGCTCGGGTAGAGCGACGTGCCGGCGAGCATCTCCACGGCAGGGAGATCGAGAATCCCCAGAAGCCAGTTGAGGGGGCTCGTGGACGGGAGGTAGAGGAACCCCCACAGGAGGGACGCGATCACGCCGGGGACGGCGTAGGGGATGAAGATCGCGATCCGGGAGAACGTCGCGAACCTGACTCTGGGCAGATCGAGCAGGAGCGCGAACAGCAGCGCGAGCCCCAGGGTCAGCGGGATCGCGATGAGTCCGTACGCGAGAAGCCTGACGAACCCGAGGAGGAACTCGGTATCGGTGAGCGCCTCGGCGTAGTTGGACAGTCCGATCCAGGTCTCTCGTCGGGTGCCGAAAGGGCCGATATCCGCGATCTCGGTCCCCCGGACGCTGAGGAACAGCGCATAGACGATCGGGATCGCCAGGAACGTCAGGAAGAGCACTCCTGCAGGCAGGAGGAAGAGGTAGGGAGCTATCCAGCGTCGACGGCTCATCGTCCCGTCACCTCGTACCCGACCGTCCTCATGTCGTTGATCACGATCGATTCGACTGTCCGCAGGCCCTCCGAGAGGGCGGTGCCGTTGTTCACGGCGCTGGACATCGCGTCCTGGAATGCCGTGTTCGCGACATTGACGTTCGGGCCCCAGCTCACCTGCGGGAGCGTGTTCTCCGCGATCTGGGCGGCCACCTTCCAGTAGTCCGACTGGCCCTGCATGAACGTCGGGGACGGGCTCTCGAGGGTCAGCTCCTGGCCGCGCAGCGACGCGGGGTACTGGCCCTGCTCGATCTGGATCCGGCAGGCCTCGTCCGCTGTCCCGAGCCAGGTGGCGAACTGTGCGGCGGCCTCAGCGTGCTCGGAGGATGTGGTGACCACCGTGCAGGAGCCCCCTTCGAACCCG
>JAAZLF010000262.1 GCA_012799425.1 Actinomycetales bacterium
CGATGCCGATCAGGGAGCCGGGGATCGAGGGATGGATCCGCGGGGCGATGACCATGCAGGCGGCCACGATCGCGACCGCGCCGAGTGCCCACAGCAGGTAGGTCGCATCGGCGGTCGTGAGCGACTGCACCGCCGCGACCAGCGCGTTCGAGCTCAGCTCCCCGGGCACGGCCGGATCCGAGGAGGTGATCAGCGGGATCTGCTGCATGAAGATGATGCATGCGATGCCGAGCGTGAACCCCTCGATCACCGGCCAGGGGATGATCGAGACCACCTTGCCCAGGCGCAGCAGGCCGGTCGCCATCACGAGCAGACCCGCCAGCAGGGTCACGGCCGCGATCGCGCCGGCGCCGTAGTTGGCGACGATCGGGACCAGCACCACCACCATGGCGCCCGTCGGCCCCGAGACCTGCACGTTCGAGCCGCCGAACACGGCGGCGAGCAGCCCGGCGACGATCGCGGTGATGAGGCCCTGCTCCGCAGTGAGGCCGGAGCTGACCCCGAAGCCGAGCGCGAGCGGCAGCGCGACGATGCCGACGGTCACGCCTGCGACCAGGTCCTTCCGCCAGGTCTTCGGCAGCAGGCGGTAGTCCTCGCGGGCGGGCCACAGGCTGCGGGAGCGCGCCAGCGCCGTGCGCAGACGCTCGGAGAGAGCGGGGGCGGTCATCGGTGCGCCGCCTTGATCTCCGGCAGGCTCTGCGCGGCATCCAATCGTGCACGGTCCTCACTGAGCATGCTCAGCAGGAGGGCGCGGGCCACCGCGAGCAGCTCGCGGATGCGCGGATCGGCCAGGCGGTAGTAGACGTGGCTCGCGCGACGCTCGGAGGTCACCAGGTGGTGACGGCGCAGCACGGCCAGGTGCTGGGAGAGGTGGGAGGCTTCGAGCTCGGTCTCGGCTTGGAGCGCGGCGACGCTGACTTCGTCGGCGTCGGCGAGCAGCTCGAGCAGGCGGATGCGGAACGGGTGGGAGAGCCCCTTGAACAGGTTGGCCTTGACCTCGTAGAGGGGACGCTGACTCTGAGATAGCGGCATGATGGAATCATCATATCGGCTGGGAGTGCGGGTCTCACGCGATGGTGACCAAAGTGATGGAAAGCTGTCCGTATGAGCGCCTCCCCCGTCAGCAGACTCCTCTCAGGCCTCGCGGAGGACGCGGTGCTGGGGCTCGGGGAGCCCACGCACGGGACCGCTGAGGCGTTCGCCCTGAAGCTCGAGGTGATCCATGAGCTGGCCCGATCGGGCAGCCTCGCGATGCTCGCGTTCGAGGAGTCCTTCACGGTAGGCCTGCAGGTCGATGCCGCGCTGCGCGGATGGGGAGACCTCGACGCCGCCTGGGACCTGGGCAGCTCGCTCTGGAACACCGCGACGATCCGAGAGGGTCTGCGCACTCTTCAGGAGATCACCGGAACTCTCGACGAGGCGCGGCGGCCACGGTTCCTCGGCGTCGACGTCTCGAAGCCCTATCGCACGGCGCGGGCACTGCTCGAGAGGGGCGCACAGGCGCCGGCGCTGCGCGCGGTCGCTGCTCGCGATGCGCTCACGGCCGTCGGGGTGAGCGCGCTGGTGGAGGCATGCCACGCGCTCGAGGCCGACGGAGATCCGCAGACGGCGGCGCTCGCGCAGAATCTTCGCCGTCACGCCGACGCGTACCTGCTTGCGCCGGACCTCACCCGGCTGCACCGCCGCGACGCCCACATGGCCGACACCCTGCTCGAGAACCTGCCCCATCAAGGGATCACCGTGCTCTGGGCGCACAACGAGCATCTCGCCCGGAACCCAGAGGGCTGGGGCGGGCCGACGATGGGGCACCTGCTCGGCCAGGCGCTCGGGGAGCGGTACGTGCCGGTGGGGATGCTATGCGGCGAGGGTGAATGCCGGGCTGTGGACCCCTCGACAGGCAGAGACGACTACGCTGCCGTGCCGCTGCCACCGGTCCACGCGGACACCACCGACCGCGCGCTCGCCGAGCTCGGCCGAGCCGTCGTGACCAGCGAGGAGTTCGTGCACCCCGGTCCCCGCCGGTTCATCGGTTGGCAGGTGGACACGTCCCTGTTCACTGACCCACGGGCCGTGCGGGACACCTTCGAGGTGCGCAGACCCTCCACCGACTTCTCGGCGCTCATCCATCTGCCATGCAGCACGGCGGATGCCACGGCGCCGCGCGCCGTGCTGCGTTAGATGCCTCGGAGCACGCCCGTCGGCCCACGCCCGACGTTCAGGAGCGGTGGTCGGCCTTCGCTGTGGCGGGCGTGACGTCGCTGGAGAGGAACGACAGCCCGATCATGACGACCGCCAGGACGAAGTATGCCCAGGTGTCGACGGTGTTCAGGGGCAGGAAGTTCGCCGCCGAGTCCTGGTTCACGAGCAGGCCGAAGATCCACAGCGCCGCGGAGAGGCCGCCGCCGAGGCGCAGGATCCGGCGCGCCGAGTTCGAGAATCTTGATTGCGCGATGGCGATGGCGCCGAAGAGCAGGTGGACGATGTTGTGCAGGAAGGACACCTGGAAGAGGCCCAGCACCATCGCCTCGGAGCCGTAGCCCATCTCGATGGTGTTGAAGTTCTGCGTCATGCCGGGGAAGAATCCTGCGAAGCCGATCGCGAGGAAGAACATCCCGCAGATGATCGCGGCCCACCTCACGGGTGCGCGCGCGGGGTCGTCGTCCGCGCGGGTCAGGGGTGGGTGGACGGGGCCGTCGATGAACATGTCTGTCCCTCCGTTCGTCTGCTCCGTGCAGGAGCTCCGACGGGTCGGCCGGCGCGGTGCTCGCACCGGCAGCACGGCTGGGAAGCGGGTGATCCGCTCGACGCTGTGGATTTCAGAGTACGCCCGTGTCGAAGAACGTGGAAGAGGCCGAAGGGACCGATGAGCCGGCCGCCCGGGCGACGACATCGGCGAGGACCACGTCACCGAGGCCGGAGCCCAGGTTCTGTGCCACGACCAGGCCCTCCGGCCGGCCGCTGCGCAGCAGGTCGCCGGTGGTGCCGCTCGCGTGCGGGTAGTCCTCGCCGTGCTTGAGGGAGCGCAGCGCCTCGAACTGCACGGGATCATCGGCCACCACGGTGCCGGTGCGGGAGATCTCGGCACCGGCCATCGAGGCGTAGTCCACGGGCAGCAGCGTCGCGTCGGCCGCGACCTCGCCCCGCCTCAGAGCCTGATCCGTGAGCCCGATCGGCAGGGCGCTGATGACCACGCCCGCACCCCGCAGCGCCGCGGCGCGGTCGGTGGTGGTGCGCAGCTCGAGCTGCGGGGTGTGTACGGCGCACCAGGCGCGCAGCTCCTCGAGCGCGGCGGAGCGCCGACCCCACACGGTCAGCGGTCCGCGACCGAGAGCCTCGATCACCCGTGCATGGGAACGGGCCTGCACCCCGGTGCCGAAGAAGGTGATCGGCCGGTCGTCCAGCACGAGGGAGGCGCCGGTGACCGCGGCGGTGCGCAGCGCCGTCAGCTCGGCCGCGCCCATCGTGGCGCGGGTCGAGCCGTCGATCCCGGAGAGCACCATCAGGCCATCGATCATCTCCCCGCCGCGCTCGCGGTTCGACGGGGTGAGCACCACCCATTTGATCCCGAGCAGGCCGCGCTCCGGCCACGCCGCAGGCATCGCGTTGGCGAAGCCGCCCGCCTCATGGACCACCTGGGATTTCGGGGTCACCGAGGCGGAGCCGTCGGCCAGGGCCAGCAGGGTCTCCCGCATCAGGGCGACCGCGTCGGCGGGGGCGGGAAGGAGGCTGCGCACCTG
Source organism: Actinomycetales bacterium (assembly GCA_012799425.1). Lineage (GTDB taxonomy): Bacteria > Actinomycetota > Actinomycetes > Actinomycetales > Dermabacteraceae > Brachybacterium. The sequence continues at coordinate 3,738 of JAAZLF010000262.1, forward strand.
GTCATCGTCGAGATGGATCATCCGGCGACCGTACCGCGAAGCCCGCAGACATCGTGCCGCAGGCGGGCGGATGCCTACTATGTGCGCATGGCACGCAACTGGGGGAACAGCGACAGCGGACCGGGTGGGGACCCGTCATGGCTGGGCGGGAAGGACCGTGATCCGTCCCCGCAGAGCTCGAGCGGATGGTCCTCGGACTTCTCCTCGCAGCCCCCGCCGAGCGGCCTACCCGCCCAGGAAGATCCTGCGCAGAGCATGGCGCCGCGCTTCGGCGAGACGGCCGAGGGCGGGGATGGCCAGCAGCAGTCCCAGTGGCACTCGGACTTCACCGGGCAGGGGCGCGGCGGGCACCAGGGCGGCCGACGGGGCGGGCGCTCCTTCGGAGCCCAGCTGACCGGTCTGTTCTCCTCGATGATCGGCCTGATCATCTTCGCCGTCATCGGGTATCAGATGGGCATGAGCCTGTGGTGGATCATTCTGGTCGTCGGCATCCCGCTGCTCTCCCGCGTCGTCCGCCTGGTGGGACAGCACCTGCGGAGCTGACCGCGGTGACAGGATGGCGGAGAGGGCGACGCCGCCCCGGACCCGTCACCAGGAGGAGCACCGCATGGACTACGTGAAGCTGGGCAGCACCGGACTGGACGTCTCCAGGCTGTGCCTGGGTGCGATGGGGTTCGGTGACCCCACACGCTGGATCCATCCCTGGGTGCTCGAGGAGGACGACTCCAGGCCGGTCATCAAGCACGCCCTTGATGCGGGCATCAACTTCTTCGACACCGCGAACGTCTACTCGATCGGTCGCAGCGAGGAGATCCTCGGCAAGGCCCTGACCGACTACGCCCGGCGCGAGGAGATCGTGCTGGCCACCAAGGTGCACGGCCGCATGCACGAGGGCCCGAACGGTGCCGGCCTCTCCCGCAAAGCGATCCTCGCGGAGGTCGAGGCCAGCCTCCAGCGCCTCGGCACCGACTACATCGACCTCTACATCATCCATCGCTGGGACTACTCGGTCCCGATCGAGGAGACGATGCAGGCCCTGAACGACGTGGTACGTGCGGGGAAGGTCCGCTACATCGGTGCCTCGGCGATGTTCGCCTGGCAGTTCCTGCAGGCCCAGCACGTCGCGGAGGTCAACGGCTGGACGAAGTTCATCTCCATGCAGAACCACTACAACCTGCTCTATCGCGAGGAGGAGCGCGAGATGATGCCGCTGCTGCGGGAGCTCGGCGTCGCCTCCACCCCGTACAGCCCGCTGGCGGCCGGGCGGCTGACCCGTGACTGGGACGCGGACACCGAACGCGCCCGCACGGATCAGACGGCGAAGTCCAAGTACGACGCGACCGAGGACACCGACCGGCAGATCGTCGAGCAGGTCGCGACGATCGCGAAGCAGCGCGGCGTGGAACGCGTCCATGTGGCCCTCGCCTGGTTGCTGGCCAAGGACCCGGTGGTGGCCCCGATCATCGGCGCGACGAGCACCGGCCACATCGATCGGGCGCTCGGCGCCCTCGACCTCACTCTCAGCGAGGCGGAGCTCGCCGCGCTCGAGGCGCCGTACGTCCCGCACCGGGTCGTCGGCGCGCAGTGAGCGTTCCGGCGCCGGGCCATAGGAAGCTCAGCGCCGGTAGGGTCGACGCACAACGACGCGAACGCGACGGGGAGAACTGATGGACAGCGAAGACGACACCCAGTGGGAGTCGTCGGCCGAAGAGGACTCGCACGAGCGGATGCGCGCCGCGCATCGTCACCTGCTGCGCCGCGACCTGCTGCTCCACTTCCTGCTGTCGCTCGCGGTGGTCGCGGGGGTCTGCGCCCTCTTCGGCAGCTGGCGGCATGCGCCGTTCTATTTCTTCGTCAGCTTCGTCCCGCTTCTCGCCATGGACCTAAGGCGGGCGAAGGAGAACTCAGCTCGGGACCGCTGAAATCCGTGTGACGCCGACGCCTCCAGCGAAGACGTGTGGGACCTAGGTATGTCCGGAATGTCGACCCCATGGGCGATACTTCGATCATCGGGTGGTCCGGTCGATCTGAGGAGCGTTGTAGGTGGTCATGGGCATGAATGGCGGCGCATCGCAGACTGCGGCCCGCGGGCTTCGCGGATGGATCATCGGCGCAGCGGTACTCGTGGCCACGGTGCTAGTGGGGGCAACGGCGTTCGGGGCCCTCGGAGGAGACGGCGACCGGCGCGGCGAGGTGGTGCGCGTGATCGACGGCGACACGCTCGTCGCCATCGTCGACGGTGAGGAGACGACGATCCGACTGCTCAACGTCGACACCCCGGAGACGAAGAACCCCGACGAGCCTGTCCAGTGCCTGGGCCCGGAGGCCACGGAGTTCCTCACCGAGCGCCTGCCGGCCGGCACCCCGATCGAGCTCGAGTACGACGAGGAGCGGCTGGACCGCTATGACCGCACGCTCGCCGGGGTCTACGAATCGGAATCCCTGATCAACGCCGAGATCGCGGAGGCGGGGCTGGGCGTCCCGGTGTACTTCGCCCCCAACGATCGGTTCCTGCGCGAGGTCGAAGAGGCGTCCGAGCGGGCGCGGGAGAACGGGGCCGGCCTGTTCTCGGACGAGATCGAATGCACCCTGCCCGGGCAGCTCCAGGCCCAGAGCGCCGCGGTGGGTGAGGTGCCCGCCGAGGTGGAGGGCGATCCGGCCGACGCGCTCGCCGGGGCGGCGAGCGTGCTCGAGGACGTGGACGTCTTCATCGC
>JAAZLF010000263.1 GCA_012799425.1 Actinomycetales bacterium
CAGACGGTTCTCGAGCCGCAGATGCGGGACATCCGTTCCGGGATCGTAGATCGGCCGGTTCCAGCGCCACACCGTGCCGTTGTGGAGCATCAGCTCGTGCAGCCGCGGCGCGGAGCCCTTGGTGAGCAGCGGCTCCTCGGCCATCTCCCGCGACTCGGGGATCAGCGCCGGGAACAGCCGCACGTTCTCCTCGAAGAGGTCGAACATCGAGGTGATCCAGCGTTCGCCGAACCACACCCGCGGCCGCACGCCCTGCGCGGCGTACTCCGGCGGCCGAGCGTCCAGGGCCTGTGTGAAGGTGGGGATGCGGGTCTCGTGCCACAGCCGCTTGCCCAGCAGGAAGGGCGAGTTCGCGGCGAGCGCGACCTGCGGCCCGGCGATCGCCTGGGCGGCGTTCCAGGTCGCGGCGAAGTGCTCCGGCGGCACCTGCAGATGCAGCTGCATCGACGTGCACGCGGACTCCGGGGCGATCGAGTCGAAGAGCGCATCGATCCCCATGCCCTTGCCCTCGCCCTCGATACGCAGCTGGATCTCCTCGCCGCGGGCCTCGAGCACGCTGTTCTCGAGGGCCTCGTAGCGGGCACCGGGCGCACGCCACTCCTCGTCGTCGAACAGCTCCGTGCTGACGGTGGGCAGGTGACCGATCGGCACCACCCGCGCCCCGCGCGCCCGGGCGACGGCGTCGGCGCGGGCGATCTTCTCGGTCAGCTCCTGCTCGAGCTCCCGCAGCCCGCTGCCCTGCGGACGGGTCACCGGGAGGTTCGCCTCGAGGTTGAAGCGGCCGATCTCGTGGACGTAGTCCTCCTCATCCAGCTCCTCGAGCAGCAGATCGGCGATCAGCGCCGGCGCCATCGTGTCCGTGCGCGCGAGGTTCATCTCGAGCTCGACGCCCACGGTGCCCTCGTCGGTGAACTCCGCCGTGTCGAGGAAGGACTCGAAGAGGTCCAGGTTGCGGCGCAGCTCCCGGCGATAGTGCGTGCGCTGGGAGCGGGTGTACTCGATGCTGCCGATCTCGCGTCCCACGGTGACCTCCACTCGAGCAGGGATGGGAGGTCTCATCCAAGCACGTCGGAGGGCCCGGCGGGGCACGGCGGACCGGCCGGCAGGGCGGGGAGATCCGCCGGCAGGCGTGACAGACTGATCGCGTGAGCACGCCGATGAACAACTCCCTGCCCTGGCCCGCCGACGCCGAGGTGCTGCCGGTCGCCGCCGTGCGCCCCGTGCTGGACCGCCTGGCCTCCCTGTCCACCACCCACGAGCAGGACGCCGCCGCGATCCCCGGCCTCGCCCTCACCGACGAGGAGGTCGCGGCCGATCCGCCGCCCGCGCTCGAGCAGATCGCCGACGAGCTCGGCGGGGTGAGGGTGCGCGGGCTGACCATGCTCACCCTCCAGATCGAGGACCGCACCGACGTGGGGCCCTACACCCTGCTGGGGCCCGCGACCTCGTTCTACCCCCTGTACGAGACCCCGGAGGCCGCCGTGGTGCTCGCCCTGGACGAGGACGGCACCCCCGGCGCGGTCTACGGCATCGGCGAGGACCTCGCCCTCCGGCTCGCAGCTGATGACCTCGGCGCCTACCTCGAGCGCTTCACCGACGCCCTCGAGGCGACCCTGACCGCGCTCGCGGAGCGTGGCCCGGCCGACGAGGACTCCGAGGACGCCCGCACCGACGCCGCCGAACAGCTGATGGACCAGCACCTGTTCGCCGAGCTGCTGGGCATGACCGAGCAGGCGGACGCCGCCGAGGTGCCGCTGCAGGACCCCGCCTCCTCGGGCCTGACGGGCCTGCCCGCCGGCGCGCTCGCCGCCGCCGATCTGCGGGAGGCGCCCGTCGGCGCGTGCGTGGACCTGATGGAGTTCGACGCCCCCGGCGATCCTCTCGAGATGCAGATCGCCTGGAGCGAGCGCGGCCGCGTGATCGCCCTGCTCGGAGGCTGAGCACCGCCGGCCCATGGCCTGACGGCGGCGCCGGAGTGAACACTCGGCGGCACTGCACGGGATGGGGAGAACTCCCCATGGTCCGTGCCAGAGCGTGCTCCGTACGGTGAGCCCGTCGTGGCCATGAGCGGGGGAGAGCACGTGAACGTTTTCCAGGGGGCCGATACCGGGGCGCTGCGGCAGACCGCGGGCACCATGGCCGGCGGCGCCGAGCGGATCGACGACCTCGCCCTGCGCCTGGGATCGCTGATCGACTCCGTGACCTGGGCGGGCCCGGACGCCGACTCCTTCCGTGCCGACTGGGACGCACGGGTGCGCCCGGCCCTGTTCGAGCGCGGTGCGCAGCTGCGGGCCGGCGGCCACGAGCTGGACATGCACGCCGAGGAGCAGGACCACGCCTCGGATGCCGGGGGAGGGGGAGCCGCGGAGCCGTCCGCCCCGCCGCCCCTGCCGACTCTCCGAGGCCCGTCGGCCGCATCGACCCGGCCGGCCCCATCGACTCCGCTGCCCGGGGGAGGTGCCGCCTTCACCCGGACCGCGAGCGCCGCGGACGTCTCCCAGCAGATCGGCGAGGAGGCGCTCGCCTTCCCCGAGACCGGCATGGAGCTCAGCCCGCCGCCCACCGACGAGACCGTCACCGTCGGCGAAGGGCACGAGCTCGCGCCCGACGGGGACGAGAACCCCTTCGGGATCGACGACGACGGCGCACCGCTCGAGCTCGCCCCCGACACCAGCTACGAGGTGGGCGAGCACGGCACCTACTACACCGATGGCGAGGGCCGCATCAGCTATGTCGAGGCCGACGGCGGCGGGGAGGAGATGAACCCCAACCTCCGCGACGTCTTCCCCGAGGCGACCTACCACGTCAACGACTCGACCTACTACCGCACCGACGAGCTGGGCCGCACCGAGCACATGTACGTCCCCGAGGTGATCGTCGACCGCGACATGGCCCGCAGCCAGTCGATCCAGTCGAAGATCGCCGAGCGCTGGGACATGGCCGGGGACGGGACCTCAGAGCCGGTCGAGTTCAACGCCGGGCACGTGCTGGCGCGCCAGCTCGGAGGGGTCCGAGAGGAGATCAACTACACCCGTCAGTGGGACGAGGTGAACCAGGCTCGCAGCGGCCGGGACACCATCTACACCTACGAGTCGCTGATGGCCGACGGCATCACCGACGACGACCGCTCCTACTCGTACGAGACCTTCGTGACCTGGGGTGATGAGCAGCCCGCGGGGGTCGGGCCCGCACATGACAGCGAGCCCTGGCAGTACGTCCCCGAAGGGTACGACGTGCACATCCGCGACAGCGGCGAGAAGATCGTGGACGAGCACCTGCCCAACTACCCTGAAGGCGCCCGATTCCCCGGCTGAGCCGCTCTCGCCGCGGCTCGGCCCCTCCCAGCCCGCTGCGCCGACCGATCCTGACCCGCGATCCTGCCGACCGTCCCCGCCGACCGATCCCCTGTGGAGGGACCCCGTGAGCCAGACCCCGCCCCCGCCCCGCTCCCCGATGGAGCGCCAGGGCGCCCTGATCCAGGACCTCGTCAGGGTGCTGCTGAGCTCGCTCGACCTCCCCGACAGCTGGGCCCGCGTGGGCGCCGCTTTCATCCCGCACGGCGAGGGATGGGCCGGGCGCCTGGTGATCACCGACCGCGACGGCACCCCCGGCGGCGGCGACACCGCCTTCGCGGCGGACTCGCGGATCACGCTGCTGCTGGACGCTCTCCAGCAGGCCGCCGCCGAGCAGCGGCAGGCTTTCCTCTCCTTCCAGCTGGAGGCCGTGCGCAGCGCGGAGGATCCCGAGCGGATCCGCCTCGAGACCGACATGAACTACGACCGCGACCCCGGCAGCTTCGGCGACCTCGGAGGGGTCGACGCGGCCTACGCCCGCCGGCTCGCCGCGCAGGTGGGGAAGGATCAGCTGCCGGGCTGGGTGCAGGAGCTGCTCGGGGCCTGAGGCGCCACGGCGGCCGACGGCGGGGTCTACCCTGGTTCAACCGCCTCCCGCCCGGTGAGGCCCCGATCAGGAGCCGCGACATGACCACGCACAGCCCGGACATCCCCGCTCCGGTCCTCGTCCTCGTCCCCGGCGTCACCGACGCCCCCACGGACGGCGACGCCCGTTTCCACGTCGCCGACGAGACCGCCCCGCAGCTCGCGGTCACCGACCTCGTGGCCACCCGCGGCGACGGCGTCTTCGAGACCATCGGCGCCTTCGACGGCGTGCCCGTCAACGTCATCCCCCACCTCGAGCGTCTCGCCCGCAGCGCCGCCATGGTCGATCTGCCCGCACCGGACCTGGAGACCCTCGTCGAAGCGGTCGAGGCGGCGATCTTCGCCCACGAGCCCGTTTCGGAGCTGAGCGTGCGCGTGATGTACACCCGCGGCATCGAGGGCGCCGGCACCCCCACCTGCTGGATCCACGCCCGCGTCTCCGACGACTGGGCCCCGTACCGCACCGGGATGCGCGTGGCCGTGCTCGACCGCGGCCTGTCCACCACCAGCGCACGCACCAGCCCCTGGCTGCTACCCGGCGCGAAGACCCTCAGCTACGCAGTGAACATGGCCGCCGTGCGCGAGGCGAAGCGCCGCGGCGCGGCCGACGTGCTGTTCGTCGCGAGCGACGGCTATGTCCTCGAAGGCCCCACCTCGACGCTGCTGGTGCGCCGCGGCGACGAGTTCCTCACCACCCCGGTCAGCGCCGGAGTGCTCGCGGGCACCAGCGTGAGATCGCTGTCCGACCACCTCGAGGCCGAGCAGGGCACCGGGGTGCGCGAGCAGCTGATGACCGTCGAGGACGTCGCCGGCTCCGACGGTGCCTGGCTGCTGTCCTCGACCCGCCTCGCGGCCCCCATCACCCACCTCGACGAGGCGGAGCTGCCGGTGGACCACGAGCTCACCGCCCGCTTCCAGCAGGTGCTCATGGGTCAGGCCTGAGACTCGGCCCTGCAGGCCAGCGCCCCGCGCGGCCCCTGCGGGATCGGTCGATCGCCTGAAGGTCAGCGCCCCGCGCGGCCCCTGCGGGATCGGTCGATCGCTTGCAGGCCAGCGCCCCGCGCGACCCCTGCGGGATCGGGCGATTCCGAGCCGGAAAAGCGTCGGAGCCGGCTCGGAATCGACCGCGCTGAGCACCGTCGGGCCTCCCTGGCCCCCTGGCCCCCTGGCCCCCTGGGCCGCTGGTTCCCTGGCCCGCTGGCTCCCGGGGCCCCGGGGCCCCGGGGCCCCGGGGCCATTGAGCCTCACGGGGGAGGCTGCTCGGGCTGCTCGATTCCTGCTCCGGGGCGTCGTCGGCGACCTCAGGCGCGGGCGAGCACCTCGCGGGCCAGGTCCACGTCGAACACCGCCGTGTCGATCGCGCCGCTGCGCAGCACCCCGAGCACGCCCGGGGCCTTCTCCGCGCCCGCCGCCACGCCCAGCACCTCGGGGATCCGCAGCAGCTCCGAGAAGGTGACCGCCAGGACCCGCTGATCCGTCGGCGCTCCCAGCGGCACCCCGTGCGCGTCGATGAAGCGCCCGCACACATCGCCTGCCGGCTGCTGGGCCTCGAAGG
>JAAZLF010000264.1 GCA_012799425.1 Actinomycetales bacterium
CTCGACAAGATCGCCGAACTGGCGCGCAAGCACGATCTGATCCTCATGTCCGATGAGATCTACGACAAGATCCTCTACGACGATGCGGTCCACACTCCGATCGCCTCGCTCGCCCCGGACCTGCTGTCGATCACCTTCAACGGGCTGTCCAAGGCGTATCGCGTGGCCGGATTCCGAGCGGGCTGGATGGCTCTGCACGGCCCCAAGGATGACGCCGCGAACTTCATCGAGGGTCTGGACGTGCTGTCCAACATGCGGCTGTGCCCCAACGTGCCCGCTCAGCACATCGTGGCCACGGCACTGGGGGGCCACCAGTCGATCAACCAGCTGCTCCTGCCCGGCGGGCGGCTCCGCCAGCAGCGCGACGTCGCCTACGAGGGGCTCGCCGCCATCCCGGGAGTCTCGGTGCAGAAGGCCCAGGGCGCCCTGTACATGTTCCCCAAGCTCGACCTGGACATGTACCGGATCGAGAGCGATGAGCAGTTCGCCTACGACCTGCTGCGCGCCCGCAAGCTGCTGGTCACCCAGGGCACGGGCTTCAACCTCGGCACGCACGACCACTTCCGGCTGGTCACGCTGCCGCCGGTCGAGGTGCTCTCGGACGCGCTCGATCGGATCGGCGACTTCCTCGCCTCGATCCGGCGGTGAGCGGGCCCCTGCTCGGGCGCCCTTCCCCGTTCGCGCGCCTGTCCCCGTTCGCGCGCCTGTCCCCGCTCGCCCGCCCGTGCCTGCTCTCTCGTTCATCCCCGCCCCTGCTCGCTTTCCCGTGCCTGCTCGCCTGCCCGCTCGCCACGCCGTGAGGGGTCGTCGAGGACGCTGATCCCTGCCGGATCTGCAAGGTTCTGGTGTTCTCGGTGCGGGTCACGCGGCGCGTCGGGGCGCATCGTGGATCTTCGCCCGCAGCCTGGCCAGGAAGTTCCTCGGATCTCGGTGATCGTGGCTGGTGATCCGCAGGACGGACCATCCCTGGTCATGGAGCACCTCGTCCTTGTGGCGATCCCGCCTCGCCCGCACGGGATCGAAGTGGTCCTTCCCGTCGTACTCGATCGCGATCCTCCAGTGCGGGTACGAGAGGTCCAGGAAGTACTGGACACCGGTGGCGGGATCGGCCACGGGTCGGTTGGTCTCGGGTTCGGGGAAGCCGCGGCGGAGCAGCAGCAGGCGGGTCGAGGTCTCCCGCGGAGAATCCACCGCATCCCTGGCCTCCTGTGCGGCGCGGCGGAGCGACCGGACGTATCGCCCCCTCCTGCCCTGGGCGGCGATGCGGACGCTCTCCACCGGCACCCGGATGTCCCGGCGACGCAGCGAGCCGAGAGCATCGATGCAGGCGACCAGATCGTCGTGAGGGAGCAGACCGGCCAGATCGAGGAGCACGTCCACCGGGTCGGCGATCACGAGTCGGTTCGGGAGGGTGATCCGGCGCCGGCTCTGCCGCGCATGGGTGACCAGGCGAACGCCGCCGCTGCGCCGACGGGAGGGATCCAGGTCGACATGCAGAGGGGCGCCCTCGGCCCAGGTGAGGCGGTACGGGAGCGGGAGCCCCAGCACCTCCGCGGCGGAGATGTGGCTGAGCGCAGCGCCGGGCACGACCCAGGTCTGGGCGGCCCGTGCCACGGCGAGCAGGGGAGCGGGGTCCGAGGTGAGCGTGTGGCACCCCGGCAGGACTCTGCTGAACTCGTTCGAGGCGAGGCGCCGCTCGCTCACACCGAGACGGAGGAGCTGAGCTCGCGTATAGACCGCGCGGGGCGCGATGGCGGCTCCGCGCCGCGAACCGGACGGCCCGGGAGAACGTGCTGGTGAGGGCATGCCCAGACGGTAGGTCCCTGCACGTGTGGCGGGGAGAGCACCCGCCCGGCGGTGGACGATCCGGTGCTGGGGAGGGGCGGTGCCTGGGAGGGGCGGTGCCGGGGAGGAGCGGTGCCCGGGAGGGGCGGTGCCCGGGAGGGGCGGTGCCCGAGAGTCCTCCCGACACGCGGGACGAACGCGCCGAGAGCACCGATTCCTGACGGTTCTGCCAGGAATCGGTGCTCTCGAGAGCGTCAGGCGGCGTGTCGTTGCTCGCGACCCGGGATCAGGTGTTCGCGACCCGGGATCCGCCGCTCGCGACCCGCGGCCCGGGATCCGCTGTTCGCGACCCGCGACCCGCGACCCGCGACCCGCGACCCGCGGCCCGCTACCCGCGACCCGCGGCCCGGGATCCGCGACACGGGCGCGAGACCCGGGGTGGGGCGTCAGGCGTGGGAGGGCTGGTTCACCGCGTCGCGGGAGACGCGCACCATGTCCTCGCGCTCGACGACCTTGATCCGGGTGCGGGGCTCGCCGTCGGCGTCCACCGCGGCGGCCCCGAGGGACTTCTCGTGCTCGTCCAGCGCCATCCAGCCTTCCCAGGTCGTGTACTGCACGTCCCGATCCTCGAGCAGGCGCAGGATCGCGTCGCCGTCGCGCTCGGGGGCGGCGGTGAGCGTGCCGGCCTCGAGGTCCTCGAGCAGCGCGGCGATGGTCTCGATCGCGTCGGACTTCGTCGCGCCGATCAGGCCCACCGGGCCGCGCTTGATCCAGCCGTTGGCGTACAGGCCGGGGAGGACGGTGCCGTCCGCGCCGGTGACGCGGCCGGCGGCGTTGTGGATGACGCCTCGCTTCTCGTCGTAGGGGATGCCGGGCAGCTCGGAGCCGTGGTAGCCGACGGCCCGGTAGATCGCGCCGAGCTCGTAGTCGACGAACTCACCGGTCCCCTCGAGGGCGCCCTCGGCATCCAGGCGGGTGCGCTCGAAGCGCATGCCGGTGACCTTCCCGTCCTCGCCGAGGACCTCGACGGGGCGGTGCCAGAAGTGCATGTGCAGGCGGCGGTGGGCAGGGTTGCCCTCGCGGTCCGTCGGCTCCTCGCCGGCGGCCTCGCGACGCTGCTGCTCCTCGAGCCAGCCCACGAAGGTCTGGACGACCTGGTCGGTGCGCTTGTCGGCCTTGATGGCCTCCCACTCGGACTCGGTGATCTGCTCGAGGTCACGGGGGTCCATGACGACCTGCAGGCCCTTGGGGTGGGCGAGCTCGCGCGCCTCGAGCGGGGAGAACTTGGTCTGGGCAGGGCCTCGGCGGCCGAAGACGTGCACATCGGTGGTCCTCGCGGCCTGCAGGCCCTGGTACACGTTCTCGGGGATCTCGGTGCGCAGCAGCTCGTCGGCGGTCTTGGACAGCACACGCGCCACGTCGAGGGCGACGTTGCCGTTGCCGACCACGGCGACGGACTCGGCCTCGAGCTCCCAGGTGCGGGGGTAGTCCGGATTGCCGTCGTACCAGGCGACGAAGTCGGCGGCGCCGTGGGAGCCCTCGAGCTCGATGCCGGGGATCGCGAGGTCGGCATCCTTGAGGGCGCCGGTGGCGAAGATGACCGCGTCGTAGTGGGTGCGCAGGTCCTCGAGGGTGAGGTCGGTGCCGAACTCGACGTCGCCGAGGAAGCGGATGTCGCCGCGGCCCAGGATGCGGTGCAGCGCGGTGATGATGCCCTTGATGCGCGGGTGGTCGGGGGCGACGCCGTAGCGGATCAGCCCGAAGGGGGCGGGAAGACGGTCGAACAGGTCGACGGCGACCTCGAGCTCGCCGTTCTTCACCGGCGCGGAGCGCAGCAGGGTCTCAGCGGCGTAGACGCCGGCGGGGCCGGAGCCGATCACGGCCAGACGGAAGGGCTGCTGGGAGAAGGACATCTCACCTCGGTCTCGTGGCGCGGCGGCGCCGGGTCGGATGCGGTCCGGAGCGGGCGCGCCGAACTGCGCCTGTCTCCGCCCTGCACTGATTTCCGCACCACTCTATACGCGAAATTCGCGTCGGCCGGGGCCACTGTGAGCGGCCTGACGTTGGGAATCGTGAAGATCTCGCGAGGGTCGGCAGCAGCTGGCGGCGCTCCTCAGCGCGCTCCGCCCGGCGCCGGATCGGGGCTGCCGCCCTCGAGCGGTTCGGGCACCACGCCGACTGAGACGGACAGGGTGCTGCTGGCGCCGGGCGGGCCCACCACGATCCCCTTCAGCGGGGGGACGTCCCCGTAGTCCCGCCCCCAGGCGGTGGTCACGAAGCGCTGGTCCACGAAGGCGCGGTTGGTGGGGTCGATGTCCACCCACCCGGTTCCGGGCACGAGCACGCTGAGCCAGGCGTGCGAGGCGGCCGAGCCGACCATCTCGCCGACCGGGGCGGTGCCCAGCGCTCCGCCGGCCGACGGGGCGGTGCGCAGGTATCCGGAGACGTAGCGGGCGGCCAGGCCCGCGGCCCTCACCGTCGCGACACCGACGTGAGAGAAGTCCTGGCAGACCCCGTGGCGAGCCGAGAGCACCTCCTCCAGCGTGGAGGCGACGGTGGTGGCGCGCGAGTCGTAGGTGAAGTCGGCGTGGATGAGGGCGGTGAGATCGGCCAGGCACTCGCCGATCGCACGCCCGGGCCGGAACACCTCGGCGGAGATCTCCTGCGCCGCGGTCCCCGCCGGGATGCGAGGCGAGGGATGGACGAAGTCGAGCCCGGAGTGCGGCAGCACCGAGCCCCAGTGCTCAGGGGTGCACTGCTCCCAGGGGCGGGACATCGGCTCGAGCGGGTAGCGGCGCTCGGCGACCGTGACCCGGGCGTGGGAGTGCACGTCCAGCTGCTCGTGCACCTCGTCGACCAGGA
>JAAZLF010000265.1 GCA_012799425.1 Actinomycetales bacterium
GTTCTCGGTGGCTCCGGTCGCCGTTACGCCAGCATCGGGGACACCATCGTGGCGACCGTCAAGGACGCCATCCCCGGTGGCAACGTCAAGAAGGGCGACATCGTCAAGGCGGTCATCGTCCGTACGTCCAAGGAGGTCCGTCGCGTCGACGGCTCCTACATCCGCTTCGACGAGAACGCAGCGGTCATCCTCAAGACCGACGGCGAGCCGCGCGGCACCCGCATCTTCGGCCCGGTCGGGCGCGAGCTGCGGGACAAGCGCTTCATGAAGATCGTCTCGCTGGCACCGGAGGTGGTGTGACATGGCAAAGATGAAGATCAAGAAGGGCGACCTCGTCCAGGTGATCAGCGGTCGCACCAGCGACGGCGACAAGGCCGCCAAGCGCGGCCTCGAAGCCGGCGACAAGGGCAAGCAGGGGCGCGTCCTGCAGGTGTTCCCCGACACCCAGCGTGTGCTGGTCGAGGGCATCAACCGCCGCACCCACCACGTCAAGCCCAACCAGGCCGGCGGCGCGGGCGGCATCGAGCAGCGCGAGGCCTCCATCCACGTCTCGAACGTGGCCCTGGTCGACCCGGAGGACAACAAGCCGACCAAGATCGGCTACCGCGTCGAGACCCTCGAGCTCGAGAACGGCCGCACCAAGCAGGTGCGCGTCCGCTTCGCCAAGCGCTCCGGGAAGGACATCTGAGATGAGCGAGACCGCCACCCAGGCGCCCACCCCGCGCCTGAAGACCAAGTACAACGAGACCGTCAAGTCTCAGCTGACCGAGCAGTTCGGCTACGAGAACGTGATGCTCGTGCCCGGCCTGACCAAGATCGTCGTGAACATGGGCGTCGGCGACGCCGCACGCGACTCGAAGGTCATCGACGGCGCGATCCGCGACCTCGCGGACATCACCGGTCAGAAGCCGCAGGTCACCAAGGCCCGCAAGTCCATCGCGCAGTTCAAGCTGCGTGAGGGCATGCCGATCGGTGCGCACGTCACGCTGCGCAACGCTCGCATGTGGGAGTTCCTGGATCGCCTGCTGTCCACGGCGCTGCCCCGCATCCGTGACTTCCGCGGTCTGTCCCCGAAGCACTTCGACGGCAACGGGAACTACACCTTCGGTCTCACGGAGCAGGTCATGTTCCACGAGATCGACCAGGACAAGATCGACCGCGTCCGCGGTATGGACATCACGGTCGTGACCACCGCGAAGACCGACGACGAGGGACGCGCGCTGCTCAAGCTGCTCGGCTTCCCCTTCAAGGAGAACTGATATGGCAAAGACAGCCCTGATCAAGAAGTCGGAGCGCAAGCCCAAGTTCGCGGTGCGCGCCTACACCCGGTGCCAGCGCTGCGGTCGCCCCCATTCGGTGTACCGCAAGTTCGGTCTCTGCCGTGTCTGCCTCCGCGAGATGGCTCATCGCGGAGAGCTCCCCGGCGTCACCAAGAGCAGCTGGTAAGGACTACCGCCAGAGGTCCCCGGGCGCATTCATCGCGCCGGCGGGAAACCAGGTGAGGAAGAAGCAACAGACATGACCATGACCGACCCGATCGCGGACATGCTCACGCGGATCAGGAACGCCTCCGGGGCGTACCACGAGACCGCGTCCATGCCGTACTCGAAGTTGAAGGCCCGCATCGCGGACATCCTGAAGGCTGAGGGCTACATCCTCGGCTGGACCGAGGACGAGGCCGAGGTGGGCTCCAAGCTCGTCCTCGAGCTCAAGTACTCGGACAGCCGTGAGCGTGCCATCTCCGGGATCCGCCGCATCTCGAAGCCCGGCCTGCGTGTGTACGCGAAGTCCACCAACCTGCCCAAGGTCCTCGGCGGACTGGGCGTGGCGATCCTGTCCACGTCCTCCGGCCTCCTGACCGACAAGCAGGCTGCCAAGAAGGGTGTGGGTGGGGAAGTCCTCGCCTACATCTGGTGAGCGGGAGAGGAGAACAGCTATGTCCCGCATCGGACTCCGACCGGTCGCAGTACCGGCAGCAGTGCAGAACGTCAGCATCGAAGGCCGCACCGTTACGGTGACCGGCCCCAAGGGGGAGCTCACCCATGAGGTGCCCGAGCCCCTGACCGTCGAGCGCGGCGAGGACGGCACCATCGTCGTCGGCCGCCCCGATGAGGAGCGCGAGACCAAGGCCCTCCACGGCCTGACCCGCACGCTCGTCAACAACATCGTCCTCGGTGTGACCGAGGGCTTCACCAAGAAGCTGGAGATCGTGGGGACGGGCTACCGTGTCGCCGCGAAGGGCACGGACCTCGAGTTCGCCCTCGGCTTCTCCCACCCCGTCGTGGTGAAGGCGCCCCAGGGCATCACCTTCGCCGTGGAGTCCCCGAGCAAGTTCTCGGTCA
>JAAZLF010000266.1 GCA_012799425.1 Actinomycetales bacterium
CTTGATGAACGCGATAGCGGTCGGACCGCTGAGCGTGCCATCGAAGGCGTCGATGCCGGCCTCGCGGGCAGCGATCTCCGTGAGCGTGTTCTTCACCACGGCGTAGGTCGTCTCGGAGCCCAGTGCACGGCGGAGCTCCTTGAGCTCCCCCACGCTGAGCCCGCGATACTCGGTGATGACTGCGGCGTCGGATGCGCGGAACAGATCCACGATCTCGGCGACAGCGTCCACCTTTTCGGGGTTCGCCATGGCCCTCCTTCCAGAGGTCTCTCGCCACCGGGTGAAGAAGTCCTGGAATCAGGAAAGGCCCCGACACACAGGTGTCGAGGCCTCGATCGCAGGCAGTGCCGATGCCCGGCGAGCCGGACTGGCACGACCCTGCGAGGGTCGCTTCTTCACCTGCGCAGGCCGTCCCGGAGGGGACTCTTCGGTCGCTCTCGAGGTCGAGGGCGATGACCGGCGGTCTTCGGTAGGTCCCAGCGTAGTCCAGGACCATGCCGCGGCGCCACGGCGAGGGAGGCGTTCTGCGTCACAACGCACACACCTCCCCTGCGGTGTCAGGCCGCATCCCAGGAACGGCCCGGGCACGACGATGCCCCGCCCACCGCAGGGGTGGACGGGGCATCGGGGCCGATTCCGAGCCAGGTTCGCGCCGGAGCCGGCTCGGAACCTACCGGGATCGTGCGATGAGGTCGCTCAGGCCTCGTCGGTGTCCTCAAGGAGGTTGCGGGTGCGGTTCACATCGACCGGGATGCCGGGGCCCATGGTGGTGGACACCGTGATCTTGGAGATGTAGCGCCCCTTGGAGGCGGACGGCTTCAGACGCAGGATCTCGTCCAGCGCCGCGACGTAGTTCTCCACCAGCTGCTGGTCGGTGAAGGAGACCTTGCCGACCAGGTAGTGCAGGTTCGCAGCACGGTCGGTGCGGAACTCGATCTTGCCGCCCTTGATGTCGCCCACGGCCTTGGTCACGTCCATGGTGACGGTGCCGGTCTTGGGGTTCGGCATGAGGCCGCGGGGGCCGAGCACGCGGCCGAGCTTGCCGACCTTGCCCATCAGGTTCGGCGTGGCCACGGCCGCGTCGAAGTCGGTCCAGCCGCCGGCGACCTTCTCGATCAGGTCGTCGTCGCCGACCTCATCGGCGCCGGCCTCACGAGCGGCGTCGGCCTGCGCACCGGTCGCGAAGACGATGACGCGGGCGGTCTTGCCGGTGCCGTTGGGCAGATTGACGGTGCCGCGCACCATCTGATCGGCCTTACGGGGATCGACACCCAGGCGCATCGAGACCTCGACGGAGGCATCGAACTTGGCCGGGGAGGACTTCTGGGCCAGACGCAGCGCGTCCAGCGGCGAGTAGGCGCGACCCTCTTCGATCAGCGCAGCGCCGTTCTTGTAAGCCTTGCTACGGAATCCCATGTCGTCAGCCCTCCACCGTGATGCCCATGGAACGAGCGGTGCCCTCGACGATCTTCGCCGCGGCCTCCATGTCGTTCGCGTTCAGATCAGGCATCTTGGTCTCCGCGATCTCGCGGACCTGTGCCTGGGTGACCTTGCCGACCTTGTCCGTGTGCGGGGTCGACGAGCCCTTCTGGAGGCCTGCGGCCTTCTTGATGAGCTCTGCGGCCGGCGGGGTCTTCGTGATGAAGGTGAACGAGCGATCCTCGTAGACCGTGATCTCGACCGGGACGATGTTGCCGCGCATGTCTGCGGTGCGATCGTTGTAGGCCTTCACGAACTCCATCATGTTCACGCCGGCAGCGCCGAGCGCGGGACCCACGGGCGGCGCAGGCGTGGCCTGGCCGGCCTGGATCTGGAGCTTGATGATGCTCGCGATCTTCTTCTTGGGAGCCATTGCTCTTCCTTACTGTGGTGTGGTCCGGGCGGAGGTCATCATGCACTCCTCCCACGGCTGGACCCGCGCTCGCGCAGGGCGGGAGCAGGTCCGGGATGCGACGTTACCTGCACGTCGCGGCGGCGTCGAGCGGGATCGAGGGTGATCCTGGTCGTACTGGCACGGCTGCTGCCGCGCGCCGCTCAGATCTTGGCGACCTGGTCGAAGGCGAGCTCGACCGGGGTCTCGCGCCCGAAGATCGACACCAGCACCTGGAGCTTCTGGGCCTCGGCGTGGATCTCGGAGATGGTGGCCGGCATGGTCTCGAAGGGGCCGTCCATGACGGTGACGGACTCGCCGACGTGGAAGTCAGGCATCTTCTGCGCGGCGGCGGCCTTCCCGGCCGAGCCGCCCGAGCTGCGCTTCTTCTCCGGCAGGCCGACCGACGGAGCGAGCATCGAGTAGATCTCGTCGAAGGTCAGCGGGGTGGGCTCGGTGGCGTTGCCGACGAAGCCGGTGACGCCGGGGGTGTCGCGCACGACGCGCCAGGACTCGGTGGTGAGGTCCATTCGCACCAGGACGTATCCGGGCACGCGGACGCGGCGGACGATCTTCTTCTGGCCGTTCTTGACCTCGGTCGCGTCCTCCATCGGGACCTGGACCTCGAAGATGTAGTCCTCCATGTCCTGGGTCTCGGTGCGCGTGGCCAGCTGGGTCTTCACACGGTTCTCGTGACCGGAGTAGGAGTGGATGACGTACCACTCGCCGAGGGAGGAGCGCAGGTGCATCTTGAGCTGCACCAGCGGATCCTCCTCCGCGGGCTCCTCGGAGGCGGCGTCGGAGTCGTCATCCTGCTCGTCGCCGTCGACCTGCTCGTCACCGTCGACCTGGGCATCGACATCGGCCTGCACGTCGCCATCGGTCTGGTCCGACGCCTCGGCGGTCTCGACATCGGAGCCGTCAGCGGCCGCGTCAGCGGTCTGCTCGACATCCGCGACCTCGGCACCGGGCTGGGGCGCAGCGGCATCGGCCTGCGGGGAGGCGGAGAAGGAGAGGGAGTCGTCGACGTTCTCGTAGGACTCGTCGGGGGTGGAGCTCTGATCGCTCATCGGCGGGAACCTGCCTTCCTGGCGGCGTGGAACTGATCGGTCACGGTGCGGTGCGCGGGGCGGGCCGGTGTGCGGCTCACACGTCGGGGACCGTGAAGGCGATCCTGGACAGCCAGCTGAACACGGAGTCGAACCCGAAGATCAGCAGGATCATGAAGACGACGAACATCAGGACCGTGATCGAGTACAGCACCAGCTCCCGACGGGTGGGCGTGACCACCTTCCGGAGCTCCGCGATGACCTGGCGGATGAACAGACCGATCGCCAGGAACGGGTTCTTCGACCCTGACCCCTGGGCGTCGGCGCCGGTGGGCGTCGCCGGGGCGTTCTGGCTGGAGTTCACGTCTGGGCTGTCCGATCTCGTCGAGGTCATCCGCATCCGGTCGGGTGATCCCGACCGGATCGGCAGGGCAGACAGGGCTCGAACCTGCAACCTGCGGTTTTGGAGACCGCTGCGCTACCAATTGCGCCACTGCCCTTCACGAGGACCAAGCCTCGTGCGGCCTTCCCGGGGGCCCCGGAGGAGCCCGTCGGTTCTGACCAGCGATCAGCATACAAGCCGCAGGGGCCTCGTGCGAATCGGCCGGCACCAGATCACATCACATTCGCGCCGAAGCCGCCACGGCGTGAGACGCCCCGGCCCCGTCGGCGCTCCGCCGCGATGGTGTCCGCAGACGGACCGGACCTGGCGACTCCTCCCCGCCTCTGCCACGATAGGGATGTGACCACCGACGATTCCAGCACCCCCGCGACCAGCTCTCAGACCTCTCAGCGCGACCGCATCTCGAAGCGCGTCGGCTCGATTCAGCCCTCCGCGACCCTCGCCGTGGACGCGACCGCCAAGGCGCTCAAAGCCGCCGGCCGTCCGGTGATCGGCTTCGGCGCCGGCGAGCCGGACTTCCCGACGCCGCAGCACATCGTCGACGCCGCGATCGAGGCCGCGCAGGATCCGAGCACGCACCGCTATTCCGCCACCGGCGGGCTGCCCGAGCTGCGCTCCGCACTGGCCGAGGCCTTCACCGGCACCACCGGACTGGACATCGACCCGGCCCAGGTGCTCGTCACCAACGGCGGGAAGCAGGCCGTCTTCCAGGCGTTCGCGACCCTCCTGGACCCCGGCGACGAGGTCATCCTCCCGGCCCCGTACTGGACCACCTACCCGGAGGCGATCCGTCAGGCCGGCGCTGTCGAGGTGCCGGTGCTCGCCGGCGTCGAGCAGGACTACATCCCCACCGTGGACCAGCTCGAGGCGGCCCGCACCGAGCGCACCCGCGTGCTGGTGCTGTGCTCACCCTCGAACCCGACCGGTGCGGTCCTCACGCCCGACCAGGTCGCCGAGATCGGCCGCTGGGCGCTCGAGCACGGCATCTGGGTGGTCACCGACGAGATCTACCAGTCCCTGACCTACGACGGGATGCCCTTCACCTCGGTGCTCGAAGCCGTCCCCGAGCTGGCGGAGACCACCCTGCTGCTGGGCGGTGTCGCGAAGTCCTTCGCGATGACCGGCTGGCGGGTGGGCTGGATGGTGGGCCCGACCGACGTCATCAAGGCGGCGAGCAACCTGCAGTCGCATCTGACCTCGCACGTCAACAACATCGCGCAGAGGGCGGCGCTGGCCGCGCTGACCGGCCCCACCGAACCGGTCGAGGCGATGCGCGAGGCATTCGACCGCCGGCGCCGCCTGATCGTCGAGAAGCTGTCGACGGTTCCGGGCTTCACAGTCCCCACCCCGACCGGGGCGTTCTACGTCTTCCCGGACGTCTCCGGCGCTCTGGGGCGCGAGATCCGCGGCCGGAAGGTCACCACCTCGACCGAGCTCGCCACGGTGATCCTCGAGGAGGCGGAGGTCGCCGCCGTGCCCGGGGAGGCCTTCGGAGCGCCGGGCCACCTGCGCTTCTCCTACGCCCTGGCCGATGACGACATCACCGAGGGCATCGACCGGGTGGCCGCGCTCCTGTCCGAATGAGCCTGCCCGCCGATGGCGGCGTCCGCGATCTCACGGCGCTGCCCAAGGCGCATCTCCACCTCCATTTCACGGGGTCGATGCGCCAGCAGACGCTGCGGGAGCTGGCGTCGGAGCGGGGCATCCGCCTGCCCCGCTCCCTCACCGACGACGTCGCGCTGCAGGTCGAGCCCACGCGTCGGGGCTGGTTCCGTTTCCAGCGCCAGTACGACTCCGCGCGCGCTGTGGTCGACTCCGAGGAGGCGATGCGCAGGCTCCTCCACGAGGCTGCCGAGGATGATGCGGCCGAGGGCTCGGGGCGTCTCGAGCTGCAGGTGGACCCCACCAGCTACGCGCCCTTCGTGGGCGGTCTGACCCCGGCGATCGAGATCGTGCTGGATCAGGCCGCCCGCTCGGAGCGCGAGACAGGTGTCAGCATCGGGATCGTCATCGCCGCCTCCCGCACCCGCCACCCCCTGGATGCCCGCACCCTCGCACGGCTCGCGGCCCGCAACGCCGGGCCGGTGATCGGGTTCGGGCTCTCGAACGACGAGCGCCGCGGTGTCACCGCGGAGTACGGCCCCGCCTTCCGCATCGCCCGGGAGGCCGGGCTGCTGTCGGTGCCGCACGGCGGTGAGCTGCTGGGGCCCTCGCACGTGCGGGACGTGGTCGAGCACCTCGGCCCCCACCGGCTGGGTCACGGCGTGCGGGCGGCGGAGGACCCACGCCTGCTGGAACAGGTCATCGACGCCGGGATCGGACTCGAGGTGTGCCCGGCCTCCAACGCCTCGCTGGGCGTGGTGGAGAACGCCGCAGATGTGCCTCTGCGGCAGCTGGTGGAAGCCGGCGCGCAGATAGCCCTGGGCGCTGATGACCCACTGCTGTTCGGCTCCCGCCTGCTCGACCAGTACGAGACGGCGCGGGAGGTCGGCTTCGACGACACGGAGATCGCCGAGCTGGCCGCCTCCTCCATCAGGATCTCGGCGGCACCGGAACAGGTGAAGCAGCGTCTCCTGGCCGGTGTCCAGGAATGGCTGACCTCCGCACCGACGGCGCCCTAGTCTCCTCGACTCGACCGCCGGTCCAGGAGTCCGGCATCATCCGCTGCGGCCGGCGGCTCAGCGGTCCTGCCCGGCCCCTTCGGACGGCAGGGCGAGGAAGAACACCGGGCTGTCGAAGCCGTGCTCGGCGAAGGCGGCGGCGATCGCGGCGGCCACCTGCTCGGCCTGCTCGGCCTCGACCAGTGCGATGGTCGATCCGCCGAAGCCGCCACCGGTCATACGGGCGCCGTGGGCCCCGGCCGCGCGGGCGGCCTCGACCGCGACGTCGAGCTGCGGCACGGTCACCTCGTAGTCGTCGCGCAGGGAATCGTGCGAAGCGTTCAGCAGCGCGCCGAGCTCGGCGACGTGCTCACGGACAGCGCCCGCGGCGAGCAGGGCGTCGACATCCCGCACCCGCTGGATCTCGGTGATCACGTGGTGGGCACGGCGGCGGACCACCTCGTCCGGGATCTGCGCCAGGAGGGACTCGAGCGCTGCGACGTCGGCGGCGTCGACGTCGCGCAGGGTCGCCACGCCGAGCTCCTGGGCGGCGCGCTCGCTGTCCGCCCGCCGGGCGGTGTACTCCCCGTCGACGTGCGAGTGCTCGGCGCGGGTGTCCGTGATCAGCAGCGCCAGCCCCTGCGAGGCCAGGTCCCACGGCACGGGGCGGGTGGAGAAGTCCCGACAGTCCAGGAACAGGGCGTGCCCCTCGCGGGAGAGCACCGAGGCGGACTGGTCCAGCCCGCCGGTCGAGGCACCGGCGAAGTCGGTCTCGGCGGTGATCGCGGCGCGCACGCGCTCCAGCGGCTCGGTGCCGAGCGAGAGCAGGTCCTCGATCGCCTCGGCGGCGGAGCATTCGAGCGCCGCGGAGCTGGACAGCCCGGCGCCCAGCGGCACCTGGCCGTCGATCAGGATGTCCATGCCGCGGGTCGAGGCGCCGGAGATCCGCGATCCCAGCGCCCACAGCACGCCTGCCACGTAGGCCGGCCAGCCGGTGACGGTCTCGGGGGCGAGCGTGCGCGCGTCGATGTCGAGCACCGTCTCGTCCTGGGCGGAACGCAGGCGAAGGCGGTTGGTGGGCGTGCGCGCGGCGGCCGCGAAGCAGCGGTGCGAGATGGCCATCGGCAGGCACAGCCCGTCCTGGTAGTCGACGTGCTCGCCGATGATGTTGACGCGGCCGGGCGCGGACCAGACGCCGTCGGGCTGGTATCCGAAGGACTCCTCGAACAGCTGCGCAGCGCGCTCTGCGGCCTCCGAACGGTCCGGGGCCGCGGACAGCTCGACGGCGGCCTGGGAGGCGGAAGAGGGGGCAGAGGTCATGGATTTCCTTCCGAAGCGGTGGAGAGCCGGTGGCGCAGCGGGAGGCGCGTCCTGCCCGGCTCGGCGTCGGAGAGTCTATCCGTCATGAGGACAAGAGCGCAGGAGCGCTCACTGGTGGCAGGCGCGGGGGCGCCTCTCAGGGTCGTGCGGCGAGACAGGCCACCGACGGCGCGGGGATCGGCTCCCCCGCCGTCTCGAGCCTTTCCTCGCAGCGCCGCAGCACGTCGATGCGATCGCCCTCCTGGGCTGCGACCAGCACCAGATCCTCCCATTGCATGAAGTGGCGCGGGTGCGCACCGACCTCGATCTCGGCCACCAGCTGGGGGCGCATGAGCGTCAGGGACAGGAGCGAGAGCGTGTCCGGGCCCCGGTTGGCGACGAGCAGGAAGGCATCGCCCTCCGCGAGCTCGATGTGGGAGACCGCATTCTCTCCCTCCCGGCCGCTGGCGGGGATCATCGACCGCACGCTCCAGCAGCGCTGCGTCCTGCCCGGCGCCGCGGCGGGGCCCGGCCGCTGCGCCTCCGCGCCCTCCCGTGCGGCGGTGGCGACCATCCCCGACAGCTCGCAGGAGATGTGGAGCTGCTCGGACTCGTGGTCCGCGGCGAGGTGCCGCGGGCCGCTGCCCCGGCGCAGCGGGATCTCACCGGCGAGGTCGATCATCCCCTCGGGGTCCTGGCGGTACAGCAGCACCCGGTCCAGGCCGAGGTCGGGGACGGCGAGCAGCCCGGTGCCCGGCAGCGCGACCACCTGGTGGGGATGGGGCTCGGCGACGTCGCTGTGGTGGTGGTGATCATCGAGGTCGATCTGCTCGACGGGCACGCCTTCGTCATCCAGCGACACGGTCGCGACGGACCCCGCACCGTACTGCGCGATGACCAGCGTGGACGGGTCTGTTCCATAGCTGAGGTGGCAGCCTCCGCGGCCCGTGACGGCGATGTCGCCCACGATCTCGGCCTCCTCGCCGTCGGCGCTCACGCGCACCGCGACCACGCACGTGGGATCGCCCTCCAGCATGGCGTAGAGGAGCGACCCGTCCCGGCTCCACAGCAGGAACGAGGGATCGGGCAGGTCGACCACCGCCAGCCGCTCGACCGCGGGGGCCTGTGCGGCGCCCTGCCGCGACAGCTTCAGCAGCTCGATGCCCGGCCCGCGGCCGGTGCCGCTGCGCGAGTAGCCTCCGGCGGCGATCAGTGCGGTGGTGCTCATGGTGACTCCTCGCGGTCGGTGCGCCGCCCCGAGGTGGTCTCGTGGTCGAGGGGAGGGTCGAGATCCTCCAGGAAGGAGGGATCGTCGAACATCGTGGAGGACAGCGCTGTCATCTCACCGGTCATCGTAGACGGCTCGATCACGGGAGCACCACGACGGCGCCCCATCCGGCGCGATCCCAGCGACAGCCGACGACGACGCATCGTGGTGAAGGGCGAGGAGATCGCCGGGGTGTACGCGATGCCGCTGCGCCGGAAGTAGGGCATCAGGCGCGAGGCGAGCAGCTGCCCGAGCACCACGCCGGCCGCGATCGAGATCGCGATCTCGCCGGCCCGCAGCAGCTCGGCGACACCGGCGCCGAGATCGTCGCCCAGTCCCAGCAGGCCCCGGTAGATGAGGCTGCCGGGCACCAGCGGGATCACCCCCGCCATCACGAAGGCCAACGACGGGGCGCGCAGTCGATCTGCGAGCGCGGTGGACACCATGCCGGTGATGAAGGCCGCCACGGCGACGGCGACGGTGCGGTCCAGCACCAGGCTGGACAGCAGGTGCGCGAGGATCCCGGAGCCGGCGGCGACCAGCGCCCCGAACAGCAGCAGCCGGGCAGGGACCTGTGTGCCGACCCCGTACCCGAGCCCCATGCCCAGCCCGGAGATGATCACCACGACCACTGAGGTCAGGCTCAGCGGCATCGAGGCGCTGACGGAGATGTCAGCCCCGATCACGTCCGCGAGCAGCAGGCCGACGCGCACACCGGCGACGAGGCCGACGGTGAGCATGAGCGCCTCGAGGATCCGCCCGGCCGCGGTGACGTACCAGCCGGTCACGGCGTCCTGCACGGCGCTGATCGAGGAGAGCCCCGCCAGCTGCACGATGATGCAGGAGATCACGACGGTTGAGGGGTCCGCACCCTGGTCGATCAGGGCGACCAGCACGGCGCCGCCCACGGCCACGAAGCCGCCCAGCACCTGGCTGTAGAAGGGCGGGATGTTCCACCGTGCCAGCAGCTCGCCGATCGCGATGAGCAGACCGGCCGAGAGCGTCGCGGCCAGCACCACCAGGCTGCCCGCGCCGAAGAACAGCGCCGCAGCACCGCCCATCACCGCGAAACCCGAGACCACCAGGGGGATGCGGTACAGAGCCGGGCGCTGAGGGATGGCCGATGCCTGACGGCGCGCCTCGTCCAGCGGCAGCTCGCCGGAGAGGTAGCCGTGGGAGACGTCCTCGAAGGCTGCCAGACGTGCGAAATCCTGCACCCGCTCGCTCGCGGAGCGCACCCTGGTGAAGGGGGTGGCGGATTCGTCCGCCAGGTAGGAGATCGTGACCTCGTTGAACGTCACCTGCACCGAGACGTTGCGCAGGCCGGAGGAACTGGTGACCCGCAGCACCGTCGCCGTGACCTCGGAGGCTGCGGCACCGTTGGTGAGCAGGCCCTCGCCGATCCTCATGGCGAGGTCGAACACGGCATGGAGCCGGGTGGAATCTGTGGGCACGGATCGATCGTGCCATACGCGGAACCAGGCTGAACACCTCGGGGTCCGCAGGGCTGATCACACCCTCCGCACCGCTGCCGACCGCGCGTGCGGGCGGCGCCTCGGGCTCAGAGGTTCGGCGACGAGGACAGCACCGCGAGGGAGATCGCGAGCAGCAGCAGCACCGCCACATCGAGGCCTCGGGAGCGCACCGCGAGCGCTCCGACGGCACGCACCGGCAGCACCGCACGCAGCAGGGCCAGCACGCCGAGCAGGATGGCCAGGAGCAGCCCGCCCAGCGATGCGGAGGAGACCACGGCGACCACCAGGATCGCGCCCAGCGCGCACAGCGCGACGGTGAGCACCGCCTGCCGCTGGAAGGCGGCGGCGAGGGTGGTGGGGGTACGACGCTCGATCACGGGCCCATCGTACGGCCCGCCCCGTACCGTCCGTGCGGAGGGCGCGACGCCGTTACCCTGGCTGTGGTCGGCAGCGCCGTCGACCGCAGAGCGACCTGGAGGACTCCTTCACATGACCACCCCCGGTGCGAAGACCGCCGCTGCGACCCGCACGGAGCACGATCTGCTCGGCGATCGCGATGTCCCCGCCGATGCCTACTACGGCGTCCAGACCCTGCGAGCGCAGGAGAACTTCCACATCACCGATGTGCCGCTGAGCCACTTCCCGCGGCTGATCGAAGCGCTCGCCCAGGTGAAGCGGGCCACGGCCCGGGCGAATCACGGTCTCGGAGCGCTCGATGACGAGCGGGCGGCCGCGATCGAGCAGGCCTGTGCCGAGATCGCGGACGGTGCGCTGCGCGAGCACTTCGTGGTGGACATGATCCAGGGCGGGGCCGGCACCAGCACCAATATGAACGCGAACGAGGTGATCGCGAACCGCGCGCTGGAGATCCTCGGCCGGGCCAAGGGCGAGTACGAGCATCTCCACCCCAACAACCACGTCAACCTCTCCCAGTCCACGAACGACGTGTATCCCACCTCGCTGCGGCTGGCGATCCTGCTCACCTTCCCGGCCCTGGTCGAGTCGATGGAGCATCTGATCTCGACCCTGCGCGCCAAGGGCGAGGACTACTCGGAGGTCCTGAAGATGGGTCGCACCCAGATGCAGGACGCCGTCCCGATGACCGTGGGCCAGGAGTTCAACGCCTGGGCCACCACGATCGAGGAGGATGTCGAGCGGCTCACCCGCACCGCGGCGGCGTTCCAGGAGATCAACCTCGGTGCCACCGCGATCGGGACCGGCATCACCACGGACCCGCGCTACGCGCAGCTCGCCACCGAGGAGCTCTCGTCCCTGACCGGGATCGAGTTCATGGTCGCGATCGATCTGGTCGAGGCCACCAGCGATACGGGCGCCTTCGTGACGTTCTCGGGGATCCTGCGGCGGATCGCGGTGAAGATCTCGAAGATCTGCAATGACCTGCGGCTGCTGTCCTCGGGTCCCCGGGCGGGATTCCACGAGATCAACCTGCCCTCGGTGCAGCCGGGCAGCTCGATCATGCCGGGCAAGGTGAATCCCGTGATCCCGGAGGTGGTCAACCAGGTCGCCTTCGAGGTGATCGGAAACGATCTCACGGTGGCCTTCGCCGCCGAGGGCGGTCAGCTGCAGCTGAACGCCTTCGAGCCGGTGATCGCCTTCAACATCCTCGAGTCCACGCGCATCATGACCCGAGCGATGAACACCCTCGCCGATCGCTGCATCGCGGGCATCACCCTGAACGAGGACATCCTCGAGGATCACCTGCGCCGCTCGATCGGCGTGGTCACCGCACTGGTGCCGGTGATCGGCTACGCCGCGGCGACCGATGTGGCCGCCACCGCTCTGGACACCGGTCGGCCGGTCGCCGAGCTGGTGCTCGAGCGCGGCCTGCTGGACGAGGCGCGGCTGAAGGCCCTTCTCTCCCCTGCCTCGATGACCCGCCCGCACCGCGCCACGCCCACCGGCACCCTGCCGGCGGTCTCGCAGGAGTGGCTGGATTCCGGCGAGATCGCCCGTCTGCCGGAGGAGCCGATCACGGAGGGCTGACCCCCTCCCGGCTCACCGACTCTGCTCCGCCCCCGGGCCCGGGCCCCAGCCCCCGGCCCCGGCCCCGGCCCCGGCCCCGGCCCCGGCCCCGGCCC
>JAAZLF010000267.1 GCA_012799425.1 Actinomycetales bacterium
CCGCCGGCGTAGGCTTCGGCGACGAGCTCTCCCGCCTCGGCGAGGAGTCGCTGTTCGGCAACCGGCCGCCGGCCGAAGTGGCCGACGAGATCCTCACCATCCTCGAGGGCATGCAGCCCGAGCAGTGACCCCGTACGCCCAAGCCCTTCCGCACGTCCCTGTTCACCTGCTCGCCATCCGCGGCGGCTAGCGTCCGCCGCATCGGACGGCGCACAGGGGGAGAAGGCCGTGGACCTCACTGCATGGGCCATCGCCCTGATGGACCTGCTCGGCGGCCCGGGCACCGCACTGGTGATCGCCGCCGAAGCGCTGTTCCCCCCGATCCCCGGCGAGATCCTGCTGCCCTTCGCGGGGGTCGCCGCAGCCGACGACGGCCAGCACGTGCTGGTCCCGCTGGCCTGGACCACGCTCGGCTCAGTGGCCGGAGGGCTCGGGGTCTACGCCGTCGGCCGCCTCCTGGGGCTGCGCCGCACGAAGGCGGTGGTGCGGCGCCTGCCGCTGCTCGAGGAACGCGATGTGGACGCCGCGATGCGCTTCTTCGACCGCTGGGGCTTCCCGGCGGTGGCGATCGCCCGCTTCGTGCCGATGGTGCGCACCGTCATCTCGATCCCGGCCGGCATCGAGCGCATGCCGGTGTGGCTGTTCGCGCTGGCCACGGGGGTCGGCTCAGGGGCGTGGAACGCCTTGTTCGTGGTCACCGGCTACCTGTTCGGGCAGGCCGGAGGCGAGGCGCTCGAGGGCTTCGTGCGCCTGTACTCCGGTCTCGTCGCGGTGATCGGGGTGGTCGCCGTGGCAGTGGTGGCGGTGCGGCGGCTGCGCGCCCGCCGGGAGAGGCCCGCACCGCCTACGCTCGAGGGATGACCAGCCAGCCCTCCCCCGCGCCCGGTGCCGGGCGCGCCGGTCCCGCGGCGGACGTCGGCCGGTGGTTCTCCACCGCCACGCGCCGCCCGCTGGACGGCCCCGGCCCCACGCGCGGCGGGCCGCGGCTGCCGGCCTGGGGGCCGATGGAGGGCGCGCACTACGGGCGCCGCAGCCCCGACGCGGAGGTCGACGCGGCTCTCGCGCTGCTGCGGGGCAGGCCGGTCGCGGTGCTCACCGGGGCGGGGATGTCCACCGGCTCCGGCCTGCCGGACTACCGCGGCCGCGACGCCGTGCCCCGCTCCCCCATGACCTACCAGGAGTTCATGGGCCACGACCTGGCACGGCGCCGCTACTGGGCGCGCTCCACCGTGGGCTGGGAGCAGTTCCGCGGCGCCCGCCCCGGCCTCGCGCACCGGCGGCTGGCCGCGCTGGACCCGGCCGTCTTCGAGGTCACTGCGGTGATCACCCAGAACGTCGACGGGCTGCACGCCGCCGCCGGCTCGGATCCCGTGATCGACCTGCACGGACGCCTGGACCGGGTGCGCTGCCAGCAGTGCGATGCGCTCTCCTCCCGCACCGCCCTGCACCGGAGGATGCTATCGATGAACCCGGAGCTCGCGGCCGATGCCGCCCAGGCGCCCGACGGGGATGCCGAGGTGGATCGCACCAGCACCTTCCGCTACCCGCCGTGCGCGCTGTGCGGCGGGATCCTGAAACCGGACGTGGTGTTCTTCGGGGAGTCGGCGCGCCGCGAGGTGGTCGCCGCCGCCTTCGCCGCGCTCGAGGAGGCCGAGGCGCTGCTGGTGCTCGGCTCCTCCCTCACGGTGCAGTCCGGGCTGCGGTTCGTGCGGGCCGCCGGGCGGCAGGGCATGCCCGTGGTGATCCTCAACGACGGCCCCACCCGCGCCGATCCCGCCGCGACCGTGCGCCTGCACGGCCGGCTCGAGGAGCTGCTGGGGAGGTGGGCGGAGTGAGCCTCTATCCGGCGCTGACCAGCACCTTCGCGAGAGCGTCCAACTCTGCGGCGTTGACCTCGCGGAACTCGAGCTCAGGGTCCTCGGCGCCGGGGTCGAGGGCCTCCATCGCCAGCACGCCCTGCGCGGTCGCGTAGGCGCTGAGCTGCTGCACCTCGCCGTCGGCCGTGCGCACCCTGGTGAGCACGCTGAGGGCGCGCGTCGCCCCGAGGCGCCGCGCGAGCGGATGCTCGGCCAGTGCGGAAGCACGCACCCGCACCGGGTCCCCGCCGCCTGAGGGGACGCCGAGCGGATCGAGGAAGGCCGAGAGCCTGGAACCGGCCTGCGCGGGCGTCAGGGCGGTGAAGCGGTGGATGCCCGCAGCGGTCACCTCCTCCTCGAGCACCCCCGCAGGATGGGCGTAGTAGTGCAGACGGTGCACCTGCGGACCCTGCGCGGTCCGGACGGTGCGCTCGGCGGTGGTGAACTGCTCCGCGGTGCGGCGCAGCACCAGGCAGCCGGCGATCCCCGGCACCGCTCGCCAGCGCTGCGCGCCGGTGCTCTCATCGGTGCACAGCCGCACCTGCTCGGCCGCGACCAGCGCCCGCAGCGCCACCCCGGCGGCGAGATGTCGCTGCGCGGGATGCTCCTCGAGCCACGGCTCGGCGATGAACTGGCGCCGTGCGTAGCCGTCCAGCGCCGCGATCTGCTCATCGGTCAGCGCCACCACCAGCTCGGGCTCGCCGCCGCCGGCACCCTCGAGCAGCGCGATGGCCG
The DNA here is from genome assembly GCA_012799425.1 of Actinomycetales bacterium. Taxonomy (GTDB): domain Bacteria; phylum Actinomycetota; class Actinomycetes; order Actinomycetales; family Dermabacteraceae; genus Brachybacterium. The sequence continues at coordinate 2,592 of JAAZLF010000267.1, forward strand.
CGGCGACATCGGCCTTCGTGTACTGCAGCGGCGACTCGGGGTCGGTCCCGCCGATCCCCGCGGGCAGGTCCGGCACCTCGCCGGGAGCCTCCTCGCCGAAGGCTGGAGGGGGCTGCGCGGACGAGCCGGGAGGAGTGGTCATGGCCCGACACTATCGAGGGGAGGACAATGGGGGTGCACCGCCGCCCGCGTGAAGGAGCCGATCGCCGATGACCGCCCAGAAGCCGCCGCTGGATCTCAACGCCGATCTCGGGGAGGGATACGGCGCATGGGCGATGGGTGAGGACGAGGCGATGCTCGAGGTCGTCACCACCGCGAACATCGCCTGCGGCGGGCACGCCGGGGATCCCGGGACGATGCGTGCCGCATGCCGTGCGGCCGCCGCCCGCGGCACGGCGATCACCGCGCACGTCTCCTACCCGGATCTGGCCGGCTTCGGCCGACGCTTCCTGGACATCGCGCCCGCCGATCTCACCGACCTGGTCATCGTGCAGGTCGGCGCGCTGCAGGCGATGGCCCGGACCGAGGGCGCGAGCGTGCGCGGGGTCAAGCCCCACGGGGCGCTGTACACCGCGCTGGCCCACCACGCGGCGCAGGCCGGCGCCGTGGTGCGGGCGCTGACGCAGCTCGGCGGCCTGCCGCTGGTGGCCGCGCCCGGCGCCGTCGTGGTCGACGCGGCGCGCACGGCGGGGATCGAGGTGGTGCTCGAGGGCTTCGCCGACCGCGCCTACCTCCCGGACGGCACCCTGGCGCCCCGCAGCGCTCCCGGAGCGGTGCTCACCGAGCCCGCGCAGGTCGCCGCACAGGCGCTGTCCATCGCGACCGAGGGCGGGGTGCGCACCGCGGAGGGGGCACGGGTCGAGCTGCCCGTCCGCTCGCTGTGCCTGCACGGCGATACCCCCGGGGCGGTCGAGCTCGCCCGCGCGGTGCGCACGCGCCTCGAGGAGGCGGGCGTGCGGCTCGAGGCGGCGCTGTGAGCGCGCAGAGCGGTCTGCTGCCGCCGCCTGCGGCCCTGCACCAGGTGGGCGAATCCGCGCTGCTGGCGGAGTACCCGGGGACCGCCGAGGTGCTCGCGGCCGCGGCGGCCGTGCGAGCCCTCGCCCCCGAGCACCTGGTCGAGCTGGTGCCCGCCGAGCGCACCCTGCTGCTCGCCGGGACGCATCCACGCGATGTACCGGCGCTCTCGGCGCTGCTGCGCGAGCTGCCGGCCGGCGAGGAGCGGGGCGGGCAGGGCCCGGAGCTGACGCTCGGGATCGTCTACGACGGCGAGGACCTCGAAGAGGCCGCCGCACTGCTGGGCCTGAGCACCGAGGCGCTGATCGAGGCGCACTCCGCAGCGGAGTGGACTGCGGCCTTCGGCGGCTTCGCACCCGGCTTCGCCTACCTCGTCGCGGGCTCGGACCGCGAAGCGGCCGCCTGGGACGTGCCCCGTCGGACCGAGCCGCGCACCGCCGTGCCGGCCGGTGCGGTGGGCCTGGCCTCCCGCTACTGCGGCATCTACCCCCGCTCCTCCCCCGGCGGCTGGCAGCTGATCGGGCGCAGCGCCGCCGAGCTGTTCGATCCGCACCGGGAGCCGCCCGCTCTGCTGAACCCCGGCACGCGGGTGCGCTTCACGCCCCAGCGGGCCACGGCACGGATCCCCGCCCCGGCCCTCGCCCGGGCCGCGCGCGAGGCCGCCGCCCTGCCCGGCCGGCTCGGACGGCGCCGCTCCGCCTCCCTGGCCGCCTCTGCGGACCGTGCAGTGCTCGAGGTGGTCTCCCCCGGGCCGCTGACCCTCCTCCAGGATGCGGGCCGGCCGGGTCTCGCCGCGATCGGGGTCAGCACGTCCGGAGCCTTCGACCAGGGCGCGCGGGTGCGGGCGAACCTCGCCGTCGGCAATCCCGGGCACGCCGCGGTGCTCGAGGCGCTGAGCGGACCGCTGATGCTGCGGGCGCTGGCCCCCACCGTCGTCGCCGCCGACGGAGCCTGCGCCCCGCTCGAGGTGCTCCGCCGGGACGCGGACGGGGCGGCGCCGGTGCACTCGGCCGATGGGACGCACGCCCGCCCGGTGGCCCTGGACCCCGTGGACCGGCTGAC